>CAZHOY010000263.1:0-2618 GCA_964534695.1 uncultured Actinomycetota bacterium
AATTGTTGCTCCTTCTTTCAATCTAGCTACCAATTGCAAAAAATACTGCATAGATTCAATCACATATCCTTTGGGAACATTACCATAAATTGGATGTTCTGTCTCTAACATTGAATAATAATTGGGAATATTTGAACGTTGATCCTCTTCTATAGAATAGAATATGCCCCGATCCTGACTATCAACTTCCCATATTCCATTTGAACCGATAACACGAATCCCTTGATTTACAACAGAGGGGAAGCTATTTGGTAGAATCCATGAAGAATCAACGGTAAAACTGGCGCCATTTTCAAATTCTGTCTTTACCTGCAGCGAATCATATGTATCAATCCCCATATTTATTAATTTATCTTTGATACCTGTAGCATAAACCTTCTTCGGTTTAGATTCTAAAAGCCAATATAAAAGATCAAAGAAGTGAATTCCAAGAAACCATGCTGGAGAACTATATTTAGCCCAGTTCTTAAACCATACAGAAGGAACAACAATCTTATCCTCCATCCAAATATAGCCGTACTGAACTTTTCCCAGTTTTCCCTCTTGAATTTGCTTTTTTAAATTAATATGAGCAGGATCAAACCTCTTATGAAAATCAACAAACAGTAAAACATTATTTTCTTTGGCGGCCTGAACCATTTCTTGAGCTCCTTTTACACTTGTGTCTAGAGGTTTCTCCATTAATAAATGGATTCCATGGGATGCAACTTCCAAGGCTATCTCCCGATGCAAAAAATCCGGAGTGACAACTGCTATAGCATCAAGTTTTTCTTTTTGAATCATTTCTTTATAATCAAGGTATCCTTTTAATTTAAACTCTTTAGCTTTTTCTTGGACTAAGTCCTTTTTAATCTCCGCCAAAGCCACTAATTCAATTTTGCCCATTTTATGAGCGGCAGAATAAGCCTTTAAAACGTTAATTCCATACTTTCCTGCACCAATAATTCCAATTCGCGGTCTCATCATAATTTTTTATTTCCTCCTAATATTAAATTTACTATATTAACTATTATATGCGAATATATGGGAAAAACTTACTTTAATAAAATTTTTAGAACAAAATATCTTTATCGAAGATACTTGAGCCGTCCAAAATAGTTATACTGTTTTATTGTACTAAATTAGTAGTTACCTTTAATACTTTTACCAGGGAATTACAACTGTATCGGTAACGCTTCTTCCCTTAAATAAATAACCTCTAGCAATAGAACCGTGTTTTTTAAAAATATAATCAACAGCCACCTGGGGATTACTTTCCCAGTTTAACCCAATAGAGTTAGCAACTGCTTTGGAAATTCCTTCAGACATAAGTATACATTCAATTTTTTTCTCTTTAATAATCCTTGATACAGCAATAATATGTCCAGCAGCTGCCAGATCAGTAATTCTTTCTTTTTTAACTAATTCTAAAATTTTGGAAATCAATCGATATCCAAATTCCTGGATTTGCGGATGTTGAGGTGATAACCCTTCGGGGCATCTGGCAAAGAAAACAATCGTGCCTCCATCTTTAAGTAAATATTCCGCTAAAAAAATTGATTGCACAGCGCTCCAAAAATCAAGCCCCCATTCACCTGCTCCACAAATCATAAAATCAGCTTTTTCGCTTTGAGGATCTCTAAATATAGTAGCAGCGAATTCGGCTGCTCGGCGATGTGCCAAAATAAAGTCACCGGCAAAAATGTTTACAACCTCATTATTCTTATTTACAACTGCATTAATTGAAAAATCTAGACCTGTCATTTTGGCAACCTTTCTAATCTCTTTTTGAATAGGGTTTTCCAGTACTCCCATAATCTCTTCTATCGAATATTGAATAGATAAATAGTGTGTCCCATCAATTGTTCGTTTACCGCATACTCCAGGATCAATTATTTTAGCTCCTCCGGACCATCCAGCAGCCCGATGAGGTTTAACACTACTTAAGCCTACTAGTAAATCTGCTTCATAGACTATTTTATTGACATCAATCCAAGTACCATTCTCAGTTTGCCCTAAAGTAATCAAAACATCTGGGTTATTCCAAGCATGATTAATCACTTCAATCCTTGACAATACATCTTGCCCAACCATTTCGTAAATTTCAGCTTTTGTCATCAGACGGTGTGTTCCTAAAGCAATAATTGCCTTAATATTTAAATCACTTATTCCTCCTGCATTCAATTCATCAAGGATTACGGGCAACAATTTAGCTATCGGTAAAGGCCTGGTACGATCAGGAATTACAATTACAGCATTTTTTTTGGGCTCAGCTAGTTCCTTAAGTGATGGACCAAATGGATTTCTTAAGGCTTTTTGTAAACAAGAGATCTCGTTTTTTATTTTTACAATTTCCTTAACCTGGGGAAAAGCAATAATCGAACTTTGCGGTAATCTAACTTCAATTGACTCTTTACCATATTGAAAAGACACACTTATTTGAGAATTTAAATTCATTTTTCCCCTCCCTCAAATCTCAATATTATCCTTACTTTTTATTTACATAAAACCCATTAATTTAGGCAAAAAAAGAACTAAATCCGGAATGTAAGTAATTAATAACATAACTACGACCAAGGGCACAATCCATGGTATAGTGTATCTTACTATTTCCTCAAATGGTTTTTTAGCTACTAGAG
>CAZHOY010000263.1:2628-2841 GCA_964534695.1 uncultured Actinomycetota bacterium
ACAAAGTAAAAAGGATAAAACCTACTGGCGGAGTTAATAAGCCGACCATAAGATTTAAAACCATTATCACTCCAAATTGAATCGGATGAATACCTATAGTTATTGCTAGGGGTTTTAAAATAGGTAATAATAGCATAATTGCTGCTATTACATCTACAAACATACCAACAATAAGTAAAACTAAATTAATAATTATTAGAATTATATATTTAT
>CAZHOY010000264.1:0-2834 GCA_964534695.1 uncultured Actinomycetota bacterium
CCGGAATCTCCTGCACCCCCCCCTCTTGGAATTATAGGCATCTTGTATAAGTTACACAATTTTACCAATTCTATGATCTGTTCCTTGTTTTCAGGGAAAACAATTACAAAAGGCTGAGGAAGATCCTTGGCTTGGAACATCCGGTAACGGGTAATCCACCAGACATCTACTTTTTGACAATCTATTTCAGATTGGTTTTCAATTACGTTTTCTTCTCCAAAAATTTTCTTCAATTCATTTTTAATCGTTTCTAAAGAACTTACTGCATTTTTCCGCATTTGCACTTCCTTTTCTAAACAATTTATTTTCAAGTCCTATTCATATATCCATGTTTCACTTACCTCATTACCGTAAAAATCAAATTTATCTTATATCTTTGATAATTTATTATTTATATTGATCTTCCGAATCTAATATCTACACAAGAAGCTACTCGTGTAAATTTATCCACAAATTCTATCATTATATCTTTGCATTGTAAAGTTTGTTTTTATAATATAACTTGTACAAGTCATATTAATTTCTTACTGGACATTAATTAAGCTCAGTAAAATGCAAGTCATCTTCTGTTTCTTTTTCTTTTAAAATTAAACACAGGGATTTCTCGTCAGATAATATTTCAGGAATTGCATGCCACACATCCCTACTCAATTTTACTCCTATACCCGGCTCAACTATAAAAGTCCTGATATCATCTTTTTTTAACGACAATTTTTCAGGACCTGCCAGATGAATCTTTACTTTGCCTTTCAAAGGTATTATTACTTCTTCTGTATAATGATGTCTTTCAAATTTCTTAACCATCTCAGTCTTCTTAAAAATCTCCAGCAAACCAATTTCAATACCAGAATCACACTTAATTAAGCCAGCAGAGTAATAATTGAAGTTGTCTAATCTACTTTTACATAACCTATTGCTAACCTTAATGATATTTCCAAATTCTCTGAAGTTTCTTTCATTCAGTTTCAACGTATTCATACCTTAAATCTCTTTCTATATTCCTAATTTATTGGCAATAGCATAATTTATTATTACACTATAAATCCTTGAATCCATATAAAATGCTTTTAAAGATAGATAATCAAGTTCAAATAGATTCAAGTATCTTACACCCCCTCTTTCCTTGGTCAGATAAAATCAATTATTTGTCAGATTTCGTATTAATTATTACAAATAAACTTACACGTGTAGATTTAATTATATACTAAATAATTCCTCAATAGAATAATTTTTATTAAAAAAATGACACAAACAATATTTCTTGATAAATAATAGATAGGATATTGAGTGGAGATATAGATTAAATTGACCTGTAATATTATTTAAACACCTTTCTGGCCAAAAATGAGAAATGTTTTGTTTGGTCAATATGGAGATCTATAACTGAAAATTTTGAAAACAGTAAGGGAATTTCTTTTTCTTTAAAATAATGATGTTCTAATCCTTTTTCAGGACCATTCAGCGGTATGAAAGTCCCAGGTTCAATTTCTTTTTGTTTAGTGCTTGGCTCATTTTTACTTACTGGTATTGTAATCCAAACCAGACCTTTGTATTTCAGAACTCGAGTGATTTCCCTTACCGTTGCTTCAATGTCCTTAACAATATTATGATGAATCACTTGAATACTTATTACTGCATCAAAATATTCGCCAACATATGGCAGAGAAACCATGTCATGTAAAGCCAGACGGGCTGATAATTTCTTCTCATTTAACCTATTTATAGTATATCTTAACCCGGTTGAAGATGAATCCAAACCATATAATTCAAATCCCTTATCAGCTAGATAAATTAAATTTCTACCAGCACCACACCCTAAATCTAAAATTCTATTAGTCTGATTTTTATAAAAAAGATCAACTACCTTTTTTATTTCAGGATGAGGTTTTTTATAAAATATCCCTTCCTTATAAATCCTTTCCCATGGATTTTTCAATTTTACCTTCCTGATTTATTAGTTTATAAATAAAGCTATAATTATTTTTAACTAGGTTATTAATAGGATAAACTTCTGCAACAGACACATGTATTCAAAAACTTAATTTAGAATAGCTGATAAGACCAATTGAACTTTAAATATAAGAATTCAACGTAATATTTCCATTCATTTAATGATACTTCCCCCTAACGGGCTTATAATTCCAAAGAGTTGTCGTCAGTATTGCAGCCATAAGACCCCCAGCTATCCATAGATAAAACACAATGTTCCAACCAAAATTATCTGCTATAAAACCAGACAGAAAACTGGTGAGTGCGGCCCCGATATAAGCAAATCCGGCTATGAATCCTACAGCAGATGCTGAAGCTTTTCTAGAAGCATATTCCACAGGAAGAAAAGTAGACATCAAAACGTGAGGACCATACAAGAAAAAACCGATCAAGACAAGCATGACCAAACCCAAAATCCAGTTGCTTTTTGAAGTTACCATAAAAACCCAACAAACCGCAACTAATAAGAAAAGCATTACAGGTATAATCCTTACGCTTCTTGCCTTCAAGTACTTGTTTGCCAGCCATGATGAGAATATCGCACCAATACCCCCTGAAATAGGAATTATCACTATATTATAAGAAGCCAGGAAAATCGTTGTTTCATGTGCTTCAAATAAATATGTTATTGCCCAGAACATAAAGCCGATTCTTATAAATTCAAGAAAAAACATGCTTATTGCTACAATCCAGATTCCTTTATTCAATAAGACTAATCTAATGGTAGATTTAAAACCGAGATAATGGTCTTTACTTTTACCGCTATAACTTTCTCCTATTGCAGGTAATCCTACTTTTTCTGGAGTATCGCTACCCTTAATCAGCCAGATAATTGCTAATGCAAT
>CAZHOY010000265.1:0-2820 GCA_964534695.1 uncultured Actinomycetota bacterium
AGGCCAAAGCCACCTCCTCCAGCTATAGCGTTATTTTTTCTCAAGTATAACGTTGTGTTGTAGGGTGTTGCAGTGGAGGACCTCAACACCATTTCCGGAGCTGATTTTCAGAGGATGGAGTCTCCATTCCTTTGGGAAGCTAGTGAGGAAAGTCTCAGAGCTTATTTAAAATCTTGGCATTGGAATAAACATTATCAGTCAGAATTCCTGCCTGTTCACCGGTAAGGGAGATACAATCATAGCCTTTTCCCCGAACAGCCATGGCCAGCAGTGCGCTTGATACCTGCTCACCTGTGGACATCAGCATATCCATCTCTCTTCCGGAGGGAGCATCGGCAACTTTATTTGCAAGCTCGATCAGCCTGTCCGTAGTATCACCCATTGCCGATACCGCAACCACTACGCTTTTCCCTTCAAGGCTTACTTTTATGATCTTATCGGCAACCTTCTTTATCCTGTCTTCATCCCCCACAGAAGTGCCGCCAAATTTTAAAACAATTATATTTTTCCTATCTTTCAAGTTAAAATCAACCGATCCTCTATTCTTATCTGTACTTATAAATTTCCTTATCTGGTTTCCGCCATCAAACGATATTTTTCATACTTGGCTCTGGCCTGCTGTTCAGCCTTTCCGAACAGGTCTTTGGCTATTTCAGGGAAAGTTTTGGTAAGTGATGCATATCTTACTTCTCCCATCAGAAATTCCCTGAATGATTCGGCTGGCTGTTTTGAATCTAAATTAAACGGATTTTTACCTTCCTTTTCAAGTTCCGGATTATACCTGTACAGGTGCCAGTATCCCGCATCTACCGCTTGCTTTTCTCTGAGCTGGGAACAGCCCATTCCGGCATAAATACCATGATTAATACAGGGAGAATAAGCTATTACCAGAGAAGGACCATTATATCTCTCAGCTTCAAGCAGAGCCTTCAATGTCTGTCTATGGCTGGCTCCCATGGCAATCTGAGCCACATATACATATCCGTAAGTAATAGCCATCAGTCCCAGGTCCTTTTTCTTGACCTTCTTACCCGAAGCAGCAAACTTTGCCACTGCCCCAATCGGCGTTGCCTTTGAAGATTGGCCCCCCGTATTAGAATATACTTCAGTATCAAATACAAGCACATTTATATTCTCACCTGATGCCAGGACATGATCCAGTCCGCCATAACCTATATCGTAAGCCCAGCCGTCACCGCCGAACACCCATACTGATTTCTTAATCAGATAATCCTTGAGCTGAAGTATATTATCTGCAAGTTGATCGGCCTCTTTGTTACCAAAGTCTTTTTTTAGCAATTTTAATATCCTGGCAGTTGACTCTCTGCTTGCCTGTTCATCTTCCTTCCCTGCAATCCATTCACTCATAGCTTTCTTTGCCGCAGGATCAATCTTCATTTTGGATAACTGCCTCATGTACTCCTCTATTTTGCTGCGCATCTGTTTTATACCCAGAACCATTCCGAATCCGTATTCAGCATTATCCTCAAAAAGTGAATTGGCCCAGGCCGGTCCCTTGCCTTTGGCATTTACGGTATAGGGAGCCGAAGGAGCCGAACCTCCCCAGATAGACGAGCATCCCGTGGCATTGGCCACCAGCATTCTATCTCCAAACAGCTGGGTTACCAGTTTGGCATATGGGGTTTCACCGCATCCTCCGCATGCGCCCGAGAATTCGAACAGCGGTTTTTTAAACTGACTGCCCTTGACTGTATCAACAGGCATAACATTTTCTTTTACAGGGACTTTTGAAGCAAAATTCCAGTTCTCGATTTGCGCTTTCTGTGATTCCAATGGCTTCATAACCAGTGCCTTCTCCTTTGCAGGACAGACATTGGCACAATTGCCGCATCCCGTACAATCAAGCACGCTTACCTGCATTCTATAGTTATATTGCTCAAGTCCCTTACCCCTGGCTTTAACGGTCTCAAATCCTTTAGGAGAACTTTCCAGTTCCTTATCTGTAAGCAGCACCGGTCTTATTACAGCATGGGGGCATATATACGAACATTGATTGCACTGTATACAATTATCCTTTTGCCATTCCGGGACATTTATTGCCACACCCCTTTTCTCATAAGCTGCCGTACCCTGGGGGAATGTTCCGTCCTCAACACCTATAAAGGCGCTTACCGGTATGCTGTCACCTTCCTGCCTGTTTATTACCCTTAAAATATTTTTTACATAATCAGGTTCCTTAGCCTCTGCTGCACTTTTAATTTCAACTGCATCTTTCCACTTATTAGGAATCTTAATTTTTTTAATCGATTCAATACCCTTATCCACTGCCCTGTAGTTCATCTGTACAATCTTCTCACCTTTTTTCCCATAGGTCTTCTTTATAGCTTCCTTCATATACTTTACTGCATCCTCTATGGGTATAACCTTTGCCAGTTTAAAAAAAGCAGCCTGCATAATCATGTTTATCCTGCTGCCCAGCCCGATTTCAGCTGCTATATCAGTAGCATTGATAATATAAAAATCTATATTATGGCTGGATATGTATTTTTTCATGTCTGCCGGCAGCCTTTTATCCAGCTCTTTCTGATCCCACTGACAGTTAAGGACAAAGGTTCCTCCCTGCTTTAGTCCTTTTAGCAAATCATACTGGCCCAAATAAGCCTGATTATGGCAGGCCACAAAATCAGCGTCACTGATAAGATAGGTTGATTTTATGGGATTCTTACCAAACCTCAGATGGGATATGGTAAGACCGCCTGATTTCTTGGAATCATAGGCAAAATAACCCTGGGCATAAAGATCGGTATTGTCACCGATTATTTTAATGGCATTTTTATTTGCTCCCACCGTGCCGTCCGA
>CAZHOY010000266.1:0-2766 GCA_964534695.1 uncultured Actinomycetota bacterium
CCTCCACTGGAGGATTTCAAACATCTTAAATATTACAAAGACAATATAGATCTTGGTCCAAAAAAAGAGGAAGTGACCATGGGGCTTCTGCACAGCAAGAAAAGAAAGCCAGGGGAACCTATTTTAAAGATGGAGAGGCATAAGCTTTTTACAGAGACATTTATACCTCTTTACGGAGGGGAGGTAGTTTTTGTTATGGCTCCCTGGGACAGTTCAAAAGATAAACCTGATATTGATAGTATCAGGGCATTTCTTCTGGATGGCAGACTAGGGATAAGCCTTGACAAGGGTACATGGCACTGGCCTCCATTTCCAATCAGGGATTTTGCTAATATAGCCCTTCTCCAGAAGGGTAAGCTTTCCGGAAAGACAGATATCCAAGATATAGGAGTAAATGTCTTTCCGGTGCTTTAGAAAATATCTGAAATTTCTAAAAAACCTATTAAATATTGGAGAGCAATGTAATGGATAAAAAAATAAGAGTTCTTTTTGCTGGAGAATCTGTTTATATGCAGACAACAATATATGAGGGAAGACATTCTTTTAATATGGGAAAATACAAAGAGCAGGCAAAATTTTTTACAGATGCCTTGGAGAAAAATAATATAGACTATGATTATATGCCGACCAACAGAATTGCAGAGGAATTTCCCTGGTCGTTGGAAGAGTTAAATAAATATGATGTGGTTGTCGTAAGCGATGTAGGGAGTGATACATTCTTGATTACCGAAAGAACCATGAATTGTGAGAGGACACCAAACAGATTAAAAATAATTGAGCAGTATGTAAGAGAAGGTGGTGGATTTTTGATGTGGGGTGGATATTTATCTTTTACAGGAATTTCTGGAAAGGGGTTTTATAAAAATACTCCAATTGAAAAGCTGCTTCCTGTAAATTTAATGGCAACAGATGATAGAGTGGAAGTCCCTGAAGGATTTTTGCCAGAGGTTAAAGAAAAAAATCATCCAATTTTAAAAGAAATACCCGACAGATGGGAAGGTTTTTTTGTATCATACAACAGATTGATTCCTAAAGATAAATCCACAGTAATTGCTGATATAAAGGAATATGATAATGATCCTTTTCTAGTTGCATGGGAATATGGAAAAGGTAGGTCACTGGCCTCTGCGGTAGACTGTGCATATCATGGAGCATCTCCAGAATTTTTAAATTGGAAATATACCAATAAGCTATATGTTAATATGGTAAAGTGGTTGGCAGGAAAAATATAGTTATAAATATTGTTAAAAAAAATGGTGGATATCCCCTGAAATTTAATTAGAAAATAAAAAAAAATAATTAAGAATTAGATTATTTTTAAAAGTAAAAAATTTGAAAAAGTGGACACAAGTAGAACTAAAATGAAGAATGTAAAAATACTTTTTGGAGGATTTTATGAAATATAATGGAAAATATAAGATATTTGATTTAAACAATATTAAAACCTATCCACTTAAAATAAGACAAAATAAAGTTAAAATTGAAAATCTTATCAACCCAGAAGATATAGATAAATTTACCTTTGATATAAAAAAAGAAATAAAAGGGGATATAAAAATTATTGCAAATAAAATACTGGAAGCAAGAAATAATAAAAAGCCTGTAATCATCTTTACAGGAGCACATCTTATAAAGAATGGCTTAAGTCCTTTAATTATTGATCTGGTAAATAAAAACCTTATAACACTGGTTGGAGGTAATTGCGCAACTACAATACATGACTTTGAGCTGGCACTTGCCGGACAGACAAGTGAAGATGTCCCAAATGCATTAAAAGAAGGAAAATTTGGAACAGCTTATGAGTTTTCTTATATAAATGAAGCAATAAATACCGGATATAGCATGGGACTGGGCTTTGGAGAATCTTTGGGTATGGTGATAGCCGATAGGAGTTTCAGGAAAAAGGCATTTAGAAAACTTAATTACACTGCTGATTTTAAATACCCGGATTCAAGTTTAGTTTTTTCATGTTATAAAAATGGTATTCCTTTTACTGCTCATGTAAGCATAGGTACAGATGTAGTGGATGAGCATCCTTCATTTGATGGTTGTGCAAAGGGAGGCTGCTCCGCCAGAGACTTTTTGATATATGTAAATGAAGTATCTAAACTTATATCAGGTGGTGTGGTTTTAAATATTGGGAGTGCAGTAACAGGGCCCGAAGTTTTTTTAAAATCAGTATCAATGGCTGCAAATACTGGCAAAGCGCCAAAAAATATAATAACGGCAGATTTTGATTTCAGGTCTAAAGGTTTAAATAATTTTACCAATGAAAATAGCCCTACATATTATTTTAGAGATCAAAAAAGTGTAGTTACCAGAATACCAGAAGCCTTTGAAGGAGAGGGTTACTATATACAAGGTAATCAGAAACAAACTATTCCATATTTTTATAAAAAAATAATTGATCTATTAAGGAAATAAAATGAGGCAGGAATTGCTAGAATATATAAATACACATAAAAAATTAGTAAACAATCTGGATATAGATATCATATTAAAAATATCTGATATTGTATACTCGGCTTTAAAAAAAGGTGGTACGCTGTATTTATGCGGCAATGGAGGTTCTGCAGCAGATGCTCAACATATAGCAGGAGAATTTTTAGGCCGTTTTAAATTGGAAAGAGATCCCCTTCCAGCAGTTGCACTTACCACAGATAGTTCTACATTAACATGTATCTTAAATGACTATAGTTCTGATGTCATATTCTCTCGACAGATAGATGCATTAATGAAAAAGTCCGATATACTGTGGGCATTTTC
>CAZHOY010000267.1:0-2754 GCA_964534695.1 uncultured Actinomycetota bacterium
CTTCTTGATTTAAACGATTCCAGGAATTATCAGACTTTCAGAGAAAAGATACTGGAAGAATTGATGTAGCTTGACTATTTTCCATCTTATTTTGTGATTTGGAAATATAAAGCTTGTTTTACGTTTATATTTTCAGGAGTGATTATGATTCCCAGATATACAACCAAAGAAATGGGCGGAGTATGGAATGAGGAAAATAAATTCAGAAAATGGCTTGATGTTGAGAAAGCGGCAGCCAGAGCCCAGGCAGAACTTGGTGTTATCCCGGCCAGGGCCGCGGATGATATAAATAAAAAAGCCAGATTTGATATTTCAAAAATAAGTGAGATTGAATCCGAAACGCACCATGATGTTATAGCTTTTCTGACTAATGTATCTTCGTATCTCGGGGACTCTTCCAAATATCTTCATTACGGCCTGACTTCCTCAGATGTTGTAGACAGTGCCCTCTCGCTTCAATTGCTTGAAGCGGCAGACATAATCGAAAGGAAAGTTAAGCAGTTCATAGAAATTTTAAAATCAAAATCCAGAAAATATGCCCATACGATTATGGTGGGCAGAACCCATGGAATGCATGCTGAACCAACCACACTTGGGCTTAAATTTTGCATATATGCCTTTGAGATGGCAAGAAATCTCAAGAGATTGAAGCAGGCTCGTGAAGAGATCGGGTTTGGAAAGATTTCCGGCGCGGTTGGAACTTATGCCAATACCTCTCCTGAAATCGAGAAAAAAGCCTGCAGTATTCTAAGGCTGAAGTCCTCTCCGGTTTCAACCCAGATTCTGCAAAGAGACAGGCATGCGGTACTTATTTCAACCCTGGCAATTTGCGGAGCTACCCTGGAAAAAATGGCACTTGAGATTAGAAACTTACAGAGGACGGATGTAAAGGAAGTAGAGGAGCCCTTTACCAGCAGACAGAAAGGTTCTTCTGCCATGCCGCATAAAAAAAATCCCATTATCTGTGAAAGGATATGTGGCCTGGCGAGAGTTTTAAGGTCAAATACTATAGCTGCTATGGAAAATATTGCATTATGGCATGAAAGGGATATATCACATTCTTCGGTAGAGAGAATAATAATTCCTGACAGCTTTATATTGCTTGATTATATGCTGGAGAAAGCAATGTTTGTAATAAAAGATTTAAATGTGATTGAATCAAACATGAAAAGGAATTTAATGAAATACGGGGGCATTATTTTTTCACAGAGAGTATTACTGGAATTAATCAACAGAGGAATGAGCAGAGAAGAGGCTTATGCCCTGGTTCAAAAGACAGCCCTTAAGGCATGGAATGATGAGGGTGATTTTAAGCAAAATCTGCTGAATGAAAAAAAAGTGCTGTCTTTCATAGAAAAGGATAAATTGGAGAAACTATTTGAGGTTAAATATCATTTGAGATTTGTAGATGAGATTATTGGCAGGTTGGAATATATTAAAATATAAAAAGTTTTTGCTGCCGGGGAAATGATTAAAATTTTTAAGATTATGCTGACATAGGGGAAATGAAAAAATAATGCAGCGGTTTTACCGTCGTATAGACAAAAGTTTTGAATACTGCTACTACGTTGAGACCTCGGAATCACTTACCAAGAAGGAACTGGAAATCTTAAAGTGGCTTCTTGCGGAAACTTTTGAGAAAGAAAATTTTGGAGAGAAGTCATTTTTAGGTAACGGCAGGCAAAATATAGTTGAAATCGGACCCCGGTTAAATTTTGAAACTACACTTTCATCCAGTGCTGTCGCCATATGCCGTACGTGCGGGCTAAAAAAAATTACCCGTATTGAACTCTCGAGGCGCTACCGGTTATTACCGGCACTGTTGCCCCAAGATAATCTGCAGCAATTTATTAATACACACCATGACCGTATGACCGAGTGTGTTTATACCCGGCCCCTTAAGACATTTGAAATTGGAATTAAACCTGAAGAAGTATATAACATACCGCTAATGGAAGAGGGCATAGAAGCTCTTAAAACATTTAACCGCAAGATAGGTCTGGGGATGGATGAATGGGACATTAATTTTTATTATAATCTGTTTGTAAATACCATAGGGAGAAATCCCACTAATGTGGAGTGTTTTCAGCTGGGCCAGGCCAATAGCGAACATTCCCGTCACTGGTTTTTTAAAGGCAGGCTGATAATAGATGGGAAAGAGGTTCCCGAAACTTTATTTCAGATAATAAAATTAACATTGGGTACTGCCCCTTCCAACAGCATAATTGCATTTAAGGATAACTCCAGCGGTATTACCGGTTATACTATCAGGACCATAATACCGCAATATCCAGGAACCCCTGCTCCCTTTAAGAAGCAGCGGTGCACCTATCATATTATATTTACTGCTGAGACCCATAATTTTCCAAGCGGGGTAGCGCCGTTTCCGGGAGCGGAAACTGGTACCGGGGGGAGGATACGTGATGTTCAGGCAACCGGAAAAGGCGGCCTGGTTGTTGCCGGTACGGCAGGGTACTGCACCGGAAATTTAAATATTTCCGGTTACTTAATCCCCGGAGAAGATAGTAGGTTTAATTACCCCTCGAATCTTGCTTCCCCCCTAAAGATTATGATAGGAGAAAGTAACGGAGCATCGGACTATGGAAATAAATTTGGCGAACCCGTAATCCAGGGCTTTACCAGAACGTTTGGCTTAAGGCTGCCTGATGGCCGGCGCCGCGAGTGGGTAAAACCGATTATGTTTACGGGAGGTATAGGTCAAATTGATCACCGCCATATAAGAAAAGAAAAACC
>CAZHOY010000268.1:0-2752 GCA_964534695.1 uncultured Actinomycetota bacterium
ATGCTAGCCACTAAAGGCATAGATAAAGATTATCTTAGAACAAGAAGAGCCTTAGTAATCCAATATTTAAAAAGTTGGTGTACTATTCATCAAGTACAAAGTTTTTTAAAAAAAAATCAATTTACTAATATCCATATAAATGTAATTCAAAACGATGTGAATAATTTTAGACGAATTGGTTTAAACGTTATTCAAAATAAACAAAACCAATTTAGGATTGCTGATACTATTATAGGGCTTCGCATTCCAACATTACCAATCCCTCAATTAGTGCCATCTTATATTACTTTAACAAAATTACGGTTATCTGCACGAATAAATTATATTGACCATTCTTATTTTGATTTGATTGATTTAGGTTTTGATAGCCGTCAGAATAGATTATATGAATTAAGAATTGTAGAGTTGCTTAATCTTATTAGTAACCTTAAAGCATTACATTTGGCTGGGGGGAACAAACCAGAAATTATTGCCTATTCACCAAGCAAGAATCCAATTAATGGGGTTATTATGGACTCAAAGTCTTATAAAAATGGCTTTAATGCCCCAAACTCTGAAAGGGATAAAATGATAAGGTATATAAATGAGTACAAACAAAAGAATAACAAACTTAACAGTAATAAATGGTGGGAAAATTTTAAAAAATTAAACTATCCTATTAATCCTATTATATATAACTTTGTATCTGGTAATTTTGTTGGTCAATTCTTAAATCAAATTCAATATATTTTAACGCAGACTGGTACCAATGGAGGAACAATAACTTCAGAAAAATTAATTGATAAAGTTGAAGCGGTTATAAACCCAAATATTCAATATTCTGTAAAAGAATTCTTTGATGATTTAGCTTGCAATGGACTAGTAAAATAAGGTTGTTTAAAATAAAAGCTATTTTTCTTTAATTACGAGTATTGCATATATATGAAACATAGGGTAAATAGGAGATACTAAAATAGATCTATAAGATGCTATGGTGGCAGAATATTCATCTAGATATGTGTATGATCTAAAGGATGAAATTAATCTATATTAAAAATAAAATAATTATATTTTGAGAATTTACAGTATAGTTTTTTTGAGTAAAGTTAATGGTAATAATTTAATGATATTTTTATTAATGGGAAAAATTCTATAAAATTGTTACTGTAAAATATTAATTTTATGGCTTCTTCATTTAATCATAATGCTTAAAGAGTTTATAGTTAATTTTTCTTCTCTAAAGCTATATAATTAAAAAATACTTTAATGACTTGTTGCATTATAAATCTTAATATTAAATAAGATATAGTTAATTGTAGTAATAATAATAGTTATTATAATATATATATTAAATATAACTATAAATGTTTGTGTCAGTTATAGGATTAAAAACTGAATTTTCAAGATTTAGGCGAGAAATATTTTTATATATGTATTATGTAAATTATATACGAGATAGAATATGGAATTAACACATGATCCTAGGGAATTTGTAAGAGGATTACAACAAATATTAATATCAGACACTAAAAGGCTGGGATTTTTATTTGGAGCAGGGACATCCATGGCAATAAAAGAAGGAGCAAATAAGGATTCGATAATTCCTGGCGTTAAAGAGATGACCGATGTAATAATTAACTCAATCAGTGAAAGTAATTATAAAAATGCTTTGGAAATGATAAGAAAGGAGTTAGAAGAATCAAGAATTAACTATTACATTGAATATATACTTTCAAATATTGCTCAGAAAGAAAAAGTTATCGGTAGTGAAAAACTTTGTGGATTGAATAAGGACGATTTCAAAATACTTAGGAAAAGAATTGAAAGTAAAATAATAGAACTTGTATCTGTTCATAAGAAAAAAGCCTTATTTATAAACGATTTATTGCACTGTGATTTTGCTCAATGGATTGCCCAAGCTTCAAGGAAAACTCCAGTTGAAATATTTACGACAAATTATGATTATTTATTTGAGCTGGGATTTGAGTATTATAATATACCTTATTTTGATGGTTTTGTTGGAAGCTTTGAACCATTTTTTAGTAGTTCATCAGTTGAGGATTTAGAATTTCTTCCCCAATATACAAAACTTTGGAAATTACATGGTTCGTTAGGTTGGGATTTAGATAAAGAAAGCAATAAAATTGTTCGTAGATACCAAGATGATTCAACTATTATCCTTTTTCCTTCTTTACTTAAATATGATAATTCCAAGAAACAACCATATGTGAGTTTTATGGATAGGTTATCGCAGTTTATTAAAAAAGATGATGGTGTGTTGTTTATAAGTGGATATTCATTCAGCGACCAACATATTAACGATGTGCTTATAAATGCGTTGGAAAGGACGAGGACCTCACATGTGATTGCACTGTATTTTGAAGATCTAAATGAAGATTCACACGTTACTGAATTAGGCAAAATTCAACCTAAATTATCTATATATGGTAAAAATAATGCAGTTATCGGGGGTAAGTTTGGAAGTTGGAAGCTAAAGTCAGAACCTGCAAGTGATGATTCGATTATTATAAGTTTATATTTTGATGAAAACGCTGTTGAACCAGATAAGATATGGACAGGGAAAGGTAATTTTAAATTACAGGAGTTTGCAAATTTTGTTAAATTTTTAATGTATTTAAAAAATGAATATTAATAAAGAAACATTAATTGGAAATATTATTAGTATTAACGGTAACCGTATTTCTGTAAGGATGGCAGAAAATCTTAAGTCTACTATGCCAATAATAGAGGGTCTAGTGTATCGTGTTGGACA
>CAZHOY010000269.1:0-2738 GCA_964534695.1 uncultured Actinomycetota bacterium
CAATCCTGTTGCCCTTTATCCATCCCCCCGTATCCGCAGCCAGAGCTTCGCCATAACCGGGTATATAAAGTTTTGTGCCCAGGGGAATAATCCTGGGATCCACTGCAACTATCCCTTTTCGGGCTCTTAAGCCTATTGCCGTTATTCCATTCCCATTTATATCATTTCCTCCCCTTCCGAAGGCATAATAGGCCGTGGCTATCATATCCCATTCTCCTATCAGGTTAAGCCCGGGAGGCTGAATTTGTGCTATCCTTTTTTTTATCTCGCTTAAGAGATTCTGGATCTCTGACTTTTCACCCTCTACTTTTCCCAGCAGGAGCTTATTTTCCTCCATGCTCCTCGACAGCTCATCTTTCTCGACAGTAATTCTATCCCTGGTAGCCTCAATTTCTTTCTTTTTCTCTTCAGACTTGCGTGTAATTCTATCATATTCTTCCTTTTCAAAACGGAGCTGTTCTATAATTTCAGCTTCCCTGCTCATAATATTTTTAAAAAGGTAAATGTTATTCACAACCTCATTTAGATCTCTGGCACTAATTATAATCTTTGCCACATTATTGCTCTCATATTTATAAGAAAAGATTATTTTTTCAATCAGGATCTCCCTTTTCTCCTCCATGCTTTTTAACAACTCTTTTCTGGCTTTATTCAGCTCTTCTAACTGATTCTCGCATATTTCAAGTTCTTTATTTAAGGATTCAATTTCGTTTCTTTTATTATCAATCTCTACTTCAGATGCCAGTATTTCTTCCAGCAAACTCTCTTCATCACTGCTGAGCCTGGCAATCGCATTTCCTAATTCTTTTAAAGTGATTGCTTCTACCTCTCCCGGTGAGGTAAATAAAATCACGATCGATATAAAAAAAATAACCACTGCGGCAGCCATTTTTTTCAATAAATTTATTCTAGATGCCTTTAATTTTTTCAAAACACTTTCTCCATACACTCTTTCTACAAAACGCATAAATGAAACATTCCGGAAAAATATTTAACCATTTGTTTAAAAATAATTTTATTATAATTCTATATATTTTTATAGAATTAATTAATTTGTATATACGTACACATTATTATCAAAACATTATACGGTTTGACAAAATGAAAACAGGACCCTGCTCAATAACACCATTCATGATCTCTTTTAGATTTATTTAGGAAACCTGTAATGCCCGGTGATAATCTTTTCTTTTAAAATATCTTTCTCCACAGTATATCCGAAGTCAGTGTAGTTATAAATTACTTTGGGAGTCCCATCCCTGGTGGTATTATCCGAAATAATGCCTGCGGTATCACTGTAGCCATCCCCGTCCATATCAAAAAAAACTACGTCCCCTGGAAGCCACGATTTCAAATTCTCTTCATCCGAAGCACTAAATAATATATCCAGATTTTCTGCATTTCTTCTAAAGAAAATTTCCAGGTTCTGTATCCTGCGGTAATCAATATCGGGGTCGCAAACCCTTTGGTTCCAGATCTCTTTTACGGGATACTGCTCAAAATTATTGCTTATATCTCTATATACCAGTTCTCTTAAATCAAAACCTGCTTCCAGGAAAGCCCTGGCTATAATATCGGTGCTGATTGCCAGATTTTCAGGCGGATCTCCACCCTGATAATAATTGGGCTCTCCCTCCTCCAGAAAAATATTTTTAGCTGGATTTTCCAGCTGCTTTTTTGCACCCTGCATAATATCTTTCTGGTCATTTATTCCGTCATTATCAGCATCACCCGCAATTCCTATATTGTCCATATCTATAAATCTGTATCTGGGCAGCTCATGGACAAGTGCGGTGGCAGGCTCATATTCTTTTTTAAAGGAAAATTTTTTTACACTTATTATTACTACTATTACTATAAGCAACACCAGTATGATGATCAGGAAATGCTTTATATTAAATCTTTTCTTTTGCTTTTCCAAGATACTTAAATAGTTAATCTATATTATACTCAAAGACTAAAATCAGTTATTTTAAAACTACTGATTCCGGTACTTATGCCTGATATTTCCAGCAGGCACCATACCGTAACTGTCAGTATGATTAAAGTAAAAAAAGTAATATAAATATAGAAGAACCGGGGAAATATAATTTTTTGCACCGTTCCGCTGGGAGGTTTTTTGAAAAATTGTATAATTATCCTAAAAATATTTACAGCCAGAAATATAACTACAATCGCTATTACAGCCAGCATCATTATATTTACAGCTCCCGTGCTTGAAAAAACTATTCTATTATTCATAAGTGGTACAACATAAAGAGCCGGTATCAGCCATGTTAAAAATATTATTACCAGATTTATGCTTATATAAATATTACCCCTGCCAAATCCCCTTATATTGCCTGTGGAATCGCTCTCTTTACTTTTTTCAATTTGGTTAAAAACACTGCTTACGGGTAGGAAGGTAAATATAATAAGTAAGATGTTTGCCATATTAAGCCATTTCATTGAGGCACTGCTTATAATTCCTGTAGAAAACATGGAAAAATTAAGCAGGAAAATACCGGTAAAGAACAGGAACAAAAATGATACTATTCTTCTGATGCTGCTGGTGGTAACCGCTCCTATGTTTCCGGCAAGCATGCAGATAAAAGCAATTACCATAAAAGTTATGGACGTATAAATGCTGTTTTTCTCTATGTAATAGTTACATAATTCACCGAGCTTTAGAAACATAAAGAACCCTATCGGAAAATACAAAAACCATATAACAGCATTTGAGGAAAATCTGCTTCTTT
>CAZHOY010000270.1:0-2734 GCA_964534695.1 uncultured Actinomycetota bacterium
TCCTGTCAGTTGTCACTATTAAAACCCTGCTGTCAAAAGAAAACATTTCCCTGACTTTCCCGCTCCTAAGTTTTTCTAAATTTGCGATTTCCACATCGCCAATCAGTTTCATATCTCCTCCCCGGTTTTTTAATTATCATCTTTTATAGTTAAAAATAAAAAGACTGCTGTTTTCTCCTTTTACAGTTGACCGGACAACCTTCACCTGACGCTTTAAAGTTTTTATCTAGTTAACCGCTGCATTTTTAAGTGCACCGGAACAAATACAGTCCCTCCTGTCCGGTATTTTTGAAATCGCTCTAAAAAGAAGATTCTTTACCTTTTCATTATTTTGTTTAAATACTCTTACCACTTCTTCTATGGTTACAGGCTTTATCTCAGGGCGCCCTTCAAGTCCCGCATCATAATCGGTAATCAGGGAAATATTCACATAACATATTTCCTGTTCCCTGGCCAGATACATTTCAGGATACTGGGTCATGTTTATAACCTCCCAACCCTGGCTGGCGAACCATTTACTCTCTGATTTGGTACTGAACCTGGGACCCTGAACAACCACTACCGTTCCTGCGGGATGGCAGTCTATGTCCAGTTCCCTGGCACTTTCAATTACAATTTTTCTTAAAACAGGACAATAAGGCTCGGCCATGGTTATATGAATGGTTTTTGGGCCGTCATAAAAAGTATCAATTCTCCCCCTGGTTCTGTCCACAAACTGATCGCAAATCACAAATTGCCCCGGTTTTACATTAGGCTGCAGACTCCCTGATACACAGGGGCCAAAAATATGCTTGACTCCTAATTTTTTCATAGCATAAATATTTGCCCTGTAATTAATCTTGTGGGGGGGCAGATTGTGGCCCCTTCCATGCCGGGGCATAAAAGCAACTCTCCTGCCCGATATCTCACCAATTGCCACTTTATCAGAAGGAGCGCCGTAAGGAGTATCTACTCTGTATTCCCGCAGTTTTTCTACCAATGAGTAAAATCCCGATCCCCCGAATACACCAACATCAGCTTTCAGGTTACCAATCATATCTTTCCTTTCCTATGGTCTTAAATTTACTTTTTTATATGAATACAGTACCGGATCAAAAACCTCTTTCTTTTACCAATTTAATCAGAGATACCTCGGGGCGGGCGCCAAGATGGCCTACTGCTTCGGCTGCAGTTATGCTCCCGATCCTGCCGCAGGACGCAAGATCCATACCGTTAATCAACCCATGTATAAACCCTGAAGCATAAAGATCTCCGGCACCGTTTGTGTCAACCACTTTAATATTCTTTTCCGTCGGTATCGTATGTATTTCATCCCCATATATTATCACCGACCCCTTCTCCGATCTTGTAACCGCACAGATATTTTTTGTCCCGCTGCATCTTGAAATTGCTTCGTTTAATGTATTTACCTCAAATAATGATTTTATTTCATCCTGGTTGGCAAAAATAATATCGGTAAAATTTTCAACCAGGTCTAAAAATTCCCGGCGATGGCGGTCAACGCAATAAGGGTCGGAAAGGCTCAAGGCTACTTTCCCACCTGTTTTTTGCGCAACCTTTACCGCTTTCATTGATGCTTCTCTGGCTTCCTGTTTATCCCAGAGATAGCCCTCAAGATAGGTGATTTTTGATTCCGAAATAACAGCCTCGTCGATATCTCCGGCACCTAGCGATCCTGAAATTCCCAGGCAGGTGTTCATGGTCCTCTGCGCATCCGGTGTGGTCAGTACCAGGCAGCTTGCTGTTGCCTTGCCTCTTCTGGCTTTCAGGGTACAGTAATTGATTCTCAGTACTTTAAGTTCGTGTTCGAAAGATTTACCCAGGTCATCGTCCCTGATTTTACCTATAAAAGCTACCGTATTGCCCAGAAATAAGAGTCCCACAATAGTATTTGCAGCAGACCCTCCTGAAACCTTTTTTATCACATTGACAGAGTCATGAAGTCTCCTGGCTTCAGATTCATCAATAAGTTTCATAATCCCTTTTTTCAGATTTTGTTTTATGAGAAAATCTTCTTCTACATTAGCAAGGATATCAACAATGGCATTTCCTATACCAACCACGTCATATTTTTTCCCTTTTATCATTTTTTTTTAGGCAATATTAAAAAAATTTATATTTTCATTTAATATAATTATCAAATATATGTCAATTATTATTAACACAGGACAACCGCATCTTTATAAAATTTTTCTTTTTAACTATAATCTTTGTAATTGCATAATTATAATTGAATTTATAAGTTAGGTTAAGACATATAGAAAGGATAATAATGCTTAAATCCATAGGAGTTAAAACTTCAACCAGGATAGAAATGGTAGATATTACAGAAAAAATTTCCAGCTATATTTTAGAACAAAAAATAGAAAACGGCTTATGCTGTTTATTTGTTCCCCATACCACGGCCGGAATTACCATAAACGAAAATGCCGATTTTACAGTCCAGCTGGATATTAATTCCAAACTCAGCGAATTGATAATTGCTGATGATAATTACTCCCACCTTGAAGGCAATTCTGACTCCCACATAAAATCCACAGTGGTGGGATGCTCCCTGAATTTAATTATCGATAAGGGCAGATTGGTACTGGGAACCTGGCAGGGTATATATTTCTGTGAATTTGATGGTCCCAGAAATAGAAATCTGCTGGCAAAAATAATAGAAGGTTAAATTAAAATAGGCGATTATACCCTGAAAGTATGTAACACACAATAGGTTTATTTTACCATTTTG
>CAZHOY010000271.1:0-2710 GCA_964534695.1 uncultured Actinomycetota bacterium
GGTGCAATCATAGGAGCATCAATAATATTTAATGGAATTTTTTCAATTAAACTTTTAGGGCTTTATAAAATTGTGCTATTTTTATTCTTAAGCCCAATAGTAGGTTACATATTTGGTTATATAAACGCAAAGATTGCATATATTGTATTAAAAAATGCAAGGCCAAAAGCAAATGCTGTTTTAAGGTTTATGCAGATACCCTTTTCATTATTACTGTCTATATCCCATGGTGCAAATGATTCTCAGAAAACAACAGCTATTATGGCAATGGCCTTTCTAATTTCAGGATCCTTCAGCAGCTTTAAGATCCCCTACTGGATGCTTGCAACAAACGCTCTTGCCATATCGGTAGGTTCGTTTGTGGGAGGGAAAAGGATTATAAAAACAGTGGGAGAGAAAATGTTTAATATAAAACCAATAAATGGATTTATAGCGCTATTCTCATCTTCAATTATAATAATAACAGCATCATTGCTAGGAGGGCCAGTAAGCTCTTCCCACATACTTTCGTCATCTCTTGTTGGTTCCGGAGCCTCAGAAAGGATTAACAAAATCAGGTGGTCAACCATAAACAGAATTATATTTGTGCTTTTCTTTACAATTCCCACAGCAGCGGCTATTTCGATGCTTTTATCATATTTATATAAATTAGCAAGAGGGTAAGAAGATGAAAATATTTAGGAGAAGAAAAAATATATTTATTAAACTTTTAACAGACCAGGCTGAAAAGGCAAAAGAGGTAGCCGAATGTCTTTTAGAATACTTGGAAACAAAAAATAGCGATATTGCAAAAGATATAAACATCAAGGAAAAAGAAGGTGACGAGGTAAGAAGAATACTTATAGATGAGATAAACAGGACATTTTCCACACCATTTGACAGAGAGGATATATTTGCACTTTCAAGGGCAATAGACGATATAATAGATTATGCAAATACAACAGTAGATGAAATGGTGATATTGGAAATTGAGCCAACAAATTATCTTGTAGATATGTCCGAGATACTCAAAAAATCAGCATTTGAGATATACCAAGCCGTGACAATATTAATATTATATCCAAGAATTGCAAATGAACATATCGTAAAGGTAAAGTCATTTGAAAACAGGCTTGAAAAAACTTACAGGTCAGCCCTTTCTGATTTGTTTACAACACCATCAAATCTGGATGGGATAATATACATTCTTAAAATGAGAGAAATATACAGGCATATTTCAAATGCAGGCGATAGGTGCGATGAAGCAGCAAATATTCTCGGGGATATCCTGGTAAAGAATTTTTAATGTTAAAATATTATAATGGAGGCAGCTTGAACTCAAGAATAAGAGTTGAACAAATACTAAGCCATAATAGTTCTGATAGAATTCCAAGAGATTGGTGGGCTACCGATAGAACAAATAAAAAAGTAATGGAGGATTTAAAAGCTAATAATTTTAATGATGTATTGGAAAAGTTTAAAATTGATTTTAGATATATAAAAGGTCCAGAATACATTGGTCCTGAGCTAGTAAAAAGAAATGATGGAACGTTTGAAGATATTTGGGGGACTTTTTTTAAGAAAGAAAATATTGGTTGTGAATATTATTGTAATGTAATGAAATATCCCCTTAAAGATGCTGTTGCCCTGGATGATGTAAAAAATTATAATCACTGGCCTTCCCCTGATTGGTTTGATTACTCTGTTATTTACGATCAATGCACTAAACACAGAAATAAAGTAATTATTTTTATGGGAGACCGCTTAAATAGAATATCGCAACTGAAAGCTGCTATCTATCTTAGGGGAATGGAAAATATCCTTATAGACATGTATTATAATAAAGGAATTTTTAATTTTATAATTAATAAAATTAAAGAATTTTATCTGGAGTACGAAAAAAGGATATTAGAAGCTTCAAAAGGAAAGTTAGATATTATATTACCCGGAGACGATTTTGGTACTCAAGATAACTTAATAATGAGTAAGGATGATTGGAAAAAAAATTTTAAATTAGGATTTAAAGAATACATCAAGATGGCACACTCGTTTAATGTTAAAGTGATGCATCATTCCTGTGGATCTGTATATGATCTAATAGCAGAATTCATAGATTGTGAGCTTGATATCCTTCAATCTATTCAACCTGAAGCATACATGATGGATTTATATAGGATAAAAAGAAATTTTGGCAAAAATATTTGCTTCCAGGGTGGCATAAGCATACAAAAGAGCCTACCATTCGGTAGCCCGGAAGAAGTAAAATCTGAAGTAGGCCAAGCTCTAAATGCAATGAAAGAAAACGGTGGTTATATAGCCTGTACTTCTCACAATATACAATCTGATACACCATTAGAAAATATTTTTGCACTTATAGAAGCCTATAATGAGCATGGCAAGTATTAAGTTCATAAATTTATCTATGAAAATCCCTGTCAAGTAATATTTACTTAATAAACTTTATGCACCCATAATCTTTTAAATAACAAATAAAGTTATAAACCAAACTATAGATAGATTCTATCAATCATTCATCTATTCGTACCTGGCTAACTACACAATAGTTGTTCAGTTGCGGTTCCCTAATCAAAAGTAGATGACCACACGGATAGTGATTATGTTGATTTCTAGACTGAATATAATTTCCAGTGTTTTATCCTGCTTAAAAAACAGGCTAAAGACTGCTTTTGTTAAGTTACTTAAGTCTAATACCTGCTAACTTTTCCTAAAT
>CAZHOY010000272.1:0-2705 GCA_964534695.1 uncultured Actinomycetota bacterium
CTTATAGATGAAGCCAGGACACCTCTTATTATTTCGGGAGTTGCTTACAAGACCACTGAAATCTACGGAAAATTTGCAAAAATAGTTCCGCAGCTGGAAATAAATAAGGATTTTGAAATAGACGAAAAGGCGAAAACGGCAGCAGTTACCGAAGAGGGCGTCTCAAGAGTTGAAGAAATTCTGGGAATAGATAACCTGTACAGCCCTTCCAATTTTCTGTACATACATGCCCTGAATCAATCCCTTAAGGCATATCATCTATTTAAGAAAGATGTTGATTATATGCTCAAAGACGGCCAGATAATTATCGTTGATGAATTCACAGGAAGGCTGATGCCGGGCAGGAGATACAGCGAGGGCCTTCACCAGGCTATAGAAGCCAAGGAGAGAGTTGAAGTGAGAAATGAAAATCAAACGCTGGCAACTGTTACCATCCAGAATTATTTCAGGATGTACGATAAGCTGGCAGGAATGACCGGTACCGCAATAACTGAAGCAGCTGAATTCAGGCACATTTATGGGCTTGAAACTGTGGTAATACCAACCAATGAACCGATGATAAGAGAAGATCTTCCTGACCGGATTTATAAAACGGAACAGGTTAAGTTCAATAATGTGGTAGAAGACATAGCTTCAAGATATGATAGAGGACAGCCGGTACTGGTGGGCACCATATCCATTGAAAAGTCTGAAAAGCTGAGCGGCATGCTGAAAAGGAGAGGTATACCACACCAGGTTTTAAATGCAAAATACCATGAAAAAGAGGCGGAGATAATTGCCAGGGCAGGGCAGAGAGATGCGGTCACTATCGCTACCAACATGGCAGGAAGAGGTACGGATATAGTACTGGGTGAAGGAGTGGTAGGGCTTGGAGGTCTTCATGTTCTTGGAACCGAAAGACATGAGAGCAGGAGGATTGATAATCAACTGAGAGGAAGAAGTGGGCGACAGGGAGACATAGGATCAAGCCAGTTTTACTTGAGTACGGAAGATGAACTGCTCAGGCTCTTTGGCTCGGAAAGAATTTATAAGGTAATGGAAACTTTTAATTTTCCGGATGATTTACCCATACAGCATCCTATGATCAACAGAGCCATTGAGAATGCACAGAGACAGGTGGAAGGCAGGAATTTTGAGATAAGAAAACATGTTCTTGAATATGATGATGTAATGAACAAGCAAAGAGAAGTTATTTATTCCAGGAGGAAAAAAATCCTGGAAGAGGAAAATTTAATGCAGGCAGCCCGTGATATGATTAAAGATGTAATAGAAAACAGCGTCAATATTCATATAAATCCCGGCGATTATCCGGAAAACTGGGATCTGGATGCACTGTCCAACTATGTAAGCCCTCTGCTTCCGGGAGATGTTATAGCTGGTATTATAGACAGAGAAAAAATTAAGAACAGCAAGTGGACCGCAGGTCTTTTAAAGGAGAAACTGGTGGAGAGAGTCAGCCGGATATACCAGGAGAGAGAAGATACTTATTCTTCGCCGGTTATAAGGAAGCTGGAAAAAATAGTAATGTTAAATGTTATTGATAATATGTGGAGGGGCCATCTTCTGGAAATGGATTATCTGAAAGAAGGCATAGGTCTTAGAGCTATTGGCCAGAGGGACCCGTTGGTTGAATATAAAAGGGAAGCATTTAATTTTTTTAAAGAGTTAATAGAGGAGATAAAATTCGATACGGTAAGGCTGTTATATAATGCCAGAATAGTTACCAGAGAGCAACAGGGAGCGGCCGCGGAGCACCAGGTAAGTAATGTGGTTACCAGCGGTCCTGCGGAGGCGGGAACGAAATCCTTGAGAACAAAAACTGCAGTTACAAAGAAAATCGGAAGGAATGATCCCTGCCCCTGCGGAAGTGGTAAGAAATATAAGAAATGCTGCGGCAGGTAATATAAACATAATAACCGGAGGATTTAATGATAGAAGATTATAAGTTAAGGCTGGATAAACTGGTAAAGAAACTTATTTATCTGCGGAACTGTCTTTGAAATAAATAGCAAAGAGGAAAGGCTTGAGGAACTTCGCACCAGAACCTTTTCTGAAAAGTTCTGGGAAGATCGTACTAATGCTCAGAGTATCACTCAGGAAATTAATGAGCTTAAAGCGACCATTAACCATATTAAAAATCTGGAGGAGAAGGTAGAAAATTGCAGGCTGGCCCTGGAAATACTTCAAGATGAAAAAGACAGAAGTCTGGAGCATGAACTGATAGAAAATCTGGATGGCATTGAGCAGATATTGAATGACCTGGAAGAGAAAATTCTTTTAAGCGGCAGGTACGATTCTTATCCTGCAGTGGTAACCATTCATCCGGGAGCAGGAGGGACGGAATCCCAGGATTGGGCCGAGATGTTATTCAGAATGTATACCCACTGGATGGACAGGAGAAGATTTTCTTACAACATTAATGATTACCAGGAAGGTGAAGAAGCAGGAATAAAGAACGTAACTTTTACAGTGAGAGGAAAAAGTGCATATGGGCTGCTGAAATCAGAGAAAGGAATCCACAGGCTGGTTAGAATTTCACCTTTTGACTCTTCCAGGCGAAGGCATACTTCTTTTACCTCTGTTGATGTAATACCGCTTATAGATAAAGATATTGATATAAAGCTAAATAAAGAGGATTTGAAAATTGAGACTTTCAAGTCCAGCAGTGCTGGCGGCCAGCATGTTAATGTAACAGATTCTGCTGT
>CAZHOY010000273.1:0-2693 GCA_964534695.1 uncultured Actinomycetota bacterium
ACGGGGCGTAAATTCTTCAACCAGAAGATATACAACTGTATACTGGCTGCCTGCAGTGTGTTTTTATTTTACCTGGGCATAAGATTTATTATCGAAGCTTTAATCTAGCTTACCATCATTTATATTATTTCTATATTGTAATATTAGAATATATATAGTAGTATTTTCTATCATATTGCCTTAACCGGTGATTTGAAATCAGATAGGAGTGTTTCTATGGAAAAAGAGGATTTTTATAACTTACATGCAGATATATGTAAAACCATTTCTAACCCGAGAAGACAGGCTATCATTGATACCATACGGAGAGATGAAATGACAGTTAATGCTCTGGTAAAAAAGACGGGAATTTCACAGGCAAATCTTTCCCAGCATCTGGCCATATTGAGAGCAAAAGGAGTTGTGCGTACCAGAAGGGAAGGTAACAATATTTTTTATTCGATTGCAAATCCGAAAATCATAGAAGCATATGACCTTATAAGTGAAGTGCTAAGAGAATCAATACAGTCAAAAAATAAGACCGTAACAGACGCATTTAATTATAATAGGTAATCAGCAGGAATTATAAAATGGCTGATAAGAAAAGGAAAAAACTGGCAATGGTGGTTTTTAGCGGAGAACTGGACAAATTAATGGCCGCCTTTATCATAGCAACCGGAGCGGCCGCTTCCAATATGGAAGTAACCATGTTCTTTACTTTCTGGGGACTTAGAGCTTTAAAGAAAAATGTCCTGACTGGTAAAAGCTTTATGGGAAAAATGATGGGTATTCTGGAAAGAGGAGATATAAGTAAAGCTTCACCCAGTAAATACAGTTTCGGCGGCCTGGGCCGCTGGATGTTCGGAAAAATGATGAAAGCAAAAAATGTTTCCACATTGACCGAACTCAGAAAGATGGCCATAGATCTTGGAGTAAAATTATATGGCTGCCAGATGAGCATGGGAGTGCTGGAAATTCCCAGGGAGAAAATGATTGATGAGGTTGAAGCCTGCGTGGGAGTTGGGTTTTTCATTGAACAGGCCCAGGAATCAGACGTACAGTTCTTTATTTAAAATAAATTTGCCGCTGACCGAATCTTTATAAATTAATACCCGGATATTTTTTGGCCTTGTGTTTCTATTTCTTCTTCGGCCCTGGTTTCATTATAAGGTAAGCAAAAAAGACTGCTATCATATTGGTTGGTATCTGAAAAAGCCAGTTCCAGTATATATTTCCAAAAGAAGTAAGATATCCCTGGGTAATACAGTGCAGGGGAAGAAATATTATCGGCAGCCAGATAAGCGACCATAAAAAGATTAACAGGAACTGCAGCCACCCTTCAGGGAAGATTTTAGATATATTCCTGTATTTTACAATTACGATCCAGGTGGTAAAAACTATAATAGAAAATATAACTGCGGTAGGAATCTGGACCGCCAGTTGATTGTACTGCTTTAAAAATCTATGTATTCCAAAACCAAATATAACCGAAATTATATTGACTGCGGCAAGTATAAAACTATGCAGGACAAGTTTAAAAATTTTCATACGCTTTTTAAGTAGATACCACTCCGAATTGATTTGTAATAATTATATTCTAATTAAAATAAAATACCAATAATTAATGAAAAGGCAGTATATTTTTAATCAAATTACATTTAAAAGGAGTTTAATTAAATTTTTTATTTAATAATTTATTTTATTTTATTATAATCACTGTTGACCATTAAAAATTCTAATTTACCCTAATTTATGTATATCAAATTAGTTATAGAGGTGCTGGGAGGATTAGCCCTTTTTATCTTCGGCATCAACAGGCTCAGTAATAGTCTCCAAAAAATTACATCCAACAAACTAAAAACCGTAATAAATACACTAACCAAAAAATCGTGGTCCACGGTACTGGTAGGTATGTTTACAACTATGCTCATCCAGAGCAGCAGCGCAACATCCGTATTGACAGTGGGTTTCGTAAATGCCGGTCTTATAACTCTAAGACAGGCAATAGGGATAATAATGGGTGCAAATATCGGTACTACTGTCACTGCACAGATAGTATCATTTAAAATAGATATTCTGGCATTCCCCTTAATTATCATCGGGTTCTTGGTACATTTTTTAAGCAGGAGAAGAAGATTTAAAAATATCGGAATGACCATAATCGGACTGGGGCTCCTTTTCCTTGGAATGACTATAATGAAAGGAGCACTGGAGCCGTTAAAGGATAATGAAATATTTAAAAATTTTCTCCTGGTCTTCAGCAGGAATCCATTCTACGGAATTTTAGCGGGTCTGGGCCTGACAGCTCTTCTTCAGAGCAGCTCGGCTACAATAGGGCTGCTTATTGCTCTTGGTACCCAGGGGCTCCTGCCCATAGAAGCTGCTATTCCCATCCTTATAGGAGATAATATCGGTACCTGTTCTACTGCACTGATATCCAGCATCGGTACCACCGTCACCGCCAAAAGAACTGCTTTTTCCCATTTACTATTTAATATTTTTGGAACCGTAATCTTTGCTGTTCTATTATACGTTTTCAGGCTGCAGCCTTTAATTATCAACCTGACCGGTAAGAGCATACCGCATCAAATAGCAAACATTCATACTGTCTTTAATGTGGCTACTACCATAATCCTATTTCCCATGATTAAATTATTTGAAAAAATAGTGTTAAAGCTCTTTCCCGGCAAGGATATAACAGTACATAGAAATGC
>CAZHOY010000274.1:0-2693 GCA_964534695.1 uncultured Actinomycetota bacterium
ATTCCTTACTACAAAATTATAAATAATTTCTGCTATTCTTACCGGCATTGACTCATCTTTAATCAACGATTTTGCAGTGTTGTAGATTACGGGATTATCTGAATCTATAAATAAATCATCATTAGTATATTCCTTTAAATCTTTATCATCTTCGCTGTAAGCAAGATTTGAACTTCTAAAATCCAAATAATTAAATTCACTTACTGTTACATCAACCTGCACTAATGCGGCCAGGCTTTCTCCTTCCGAAAGTCCTTTATCAAACTTAAAATTGGCAAGTAAATTCCAGTTATTATCAAAAACTTCGGTGGTATCGGAAGTATTGGATTCATATCCATTAATTACCTGAAATGGATAATAAGTTTGAGGGATTCTCATAAAGCATTCAATATCATATATATTCCCCGGACCATTGTTTAACAGTTTATACTCTAATTCAACTATAAAATTATGGTTTATTACAGTTTTAACAGGCAGATTTTTGTCGGAAATTGTTATAGTCTCTATAGCCTCACTGCTCTCTGTCCCATCCGTAACTATTAGTTTTATATTATATTCACCGGCCTCTTTAAAATAGTATAAAAATGAGTTCTCACTGGAATATTCACTGTCATTTATTATCCATTTATAACTTATATCATCTCCGTCAGGATCGTATGTTTTTTCAGCAGAAAAATATACCGGATTTTTTGCATGGAAATTTTTATCTCCTGAAGTATCTCCGAAAATTTCTAAAACTGCCTGGGGAGCATAATTGTCATCAGCGTTATCATCTGTATATAAGTTTTCTTTGCTGGAAGACAGTTCTGACAATAATGCTACAGCCAGTCCTTCAAATCCATCTGCTACATATCCGTAATTGCCTGCAATGGTTATGTCATATGAAGGTCCCCCGGTTTTAAGGCTATCTACAATAACAGGATTATTACCATCCGATACATCTATGGCATATATTCCCCCTGATAAGCTGGAAACATAAATAAAACCTCCCGCAGTATCCATCTCCCATGCCCCACCCGGAATTTTACAATTGCCAGAAACTTCCGGATTTGATAGATCTTCTATATTTATGCCCTGAAGCATGCTGTCTGTATATTTTTCGCTTTCCTCATCCATTCTGTAGCTAGAAATGTAAATGTAATTATCGAGTAGATATATTCCCCATGCACTTGATGGGATTCCACAGGAACCTAAAATTTTGGGATTTTCTTTTTCTGTTATATCCATTATGATGAGACTGCTATCTCCGGTAAATTCACTTTTTTCATAATCATAGAAATTTATATTTATGTAAGCTGCATCATCTTCTATCCATATATTTGAAGGTATACCATCCAGTTCATACCAGCATATGAACTCAGGTGCTTTTTTATTTGAAATGTCTACTATTTCAAGGCCGCTCACATTAAAATTTTCTTCCTCTATAGATGTATTAATATACGCATAATCACCCTTAATAAATAATCCGTATACCGATTTTCTATTATGTTCCCCTATATCATAGTTTCCTATCAATTCAGGATTGTCTTTTTCCTCTATATTTACAATGTAAAAACCGCAATTGGTATAAACTTCCTCATTTGTTATCCAATCGGTATAGGAGATATAAGCGTAATCATCCTGAACAATTACAATATTTGCAGAATCTATCCCGTAACACTTCCCCACTATAGAAGGTTCTTCTTTATCTTCTATATCTATCACATAAAGAATTCCCAGATCATTTGTAACATAAGCATAATTACCTCTAACATCCACATCTATGGCCTGACCGGATATTTTTAAATTACTCAAGAGTAAAGAATTTGGAACTCCTGTAAACTCTTCCTCGCTAATTGCTTGACCATTGTCTTTTAAATTTTCTTTTCCGCTGCTTCTGCTTCCAGTATCAAAAGGAAAGCAACAGCAGGAAGTTAGAATTAAGCTTAAGATTATAATTAAGACTAATGTAGTAAATAATGATTTACCTAAATTTATATACTTTCTTAACACTTCTGCACCTTTCCGGTATGATCCCCCACAATTTATTCCTCATTTCCCTCAATGTCTTTAAGCAGTGGTAGATCTTTTATGCTGTTAATGCCCAGCAGCTCTAAAAATCTTTCTGTGGTTGCATACAGCAATGGGTTCCCGGGTTCTTTAAGTTTCCCCACTTCTTTAATCAGTCCCTTATCCATAATTGTCAGTATTACGCTATCGGTTCTGACGCCTCTTATTTCCGCCACTTGTGTTCTGGTAACAGGCTGACTGTAGGAAATAATTGCCAGGGTCTCAAGTGCAGCCTGGGAAAGGTGGGTTCTTATGTTTGATTTTATGAATTTTATCAGTATATCACTTAGAGCAGGATTGGAATACAATCTGAACCCCCCTGCCACTCTTTTAAGTATGAAACCCCTATTGTTTTCTATATACTCTTTTTCAAGCAGCTCCAATATTGCGTTTGCTTTTTTTTCTCCTATTCCCAGAGCGGAACAGATCTCTCTTGTTTTCACTATTCCTTCTGATATAAAAAGTATGCCTTCAATACATGTTTTCAGCCACAAATCTCTCTTCCTAAAATCTATTTTTATTTTTTTTATTCTTTTGTTTCCGTCATCGCTATATTTTTTCATAACCCTATTTGATTTTCTTTATTACAATATTACCAAAATTCTCAAACTGAATAATATCAATAACCTCTTTTTTATACAGTT
>CAZHOY010000275.1:0-2676 GCA_964534695.1 uncultured Actinomycetota bacterium
AAATGCCTGTTCCTATTGGTTTTAGTTGATTATTTTAGGACAAGCTCCTAGCTATCTATTACTTCTTCTACTTATTTAAACTTGCCCGAGCCAAAACCTGCTAATACTGCAGCTGCCATGCAACCTGATTCTGCGTGGGAAAGCTTACATATTATTTTTCCAGTTATGTCTGCCTTAAGCTTAAGCCAATTATCTGACCTGGAACATCCACTGGGAAAAGCAATAGTAGACCGGGCACGAAGTTTGAATATAGAACTGGACCAACCGGAAAACTTTAAAGCTCTGCCCGGTATGTGTATTACAGCTGAAGTGTCCGGGCACAGGGTAGCGAAAGGTAATAAAAGGTTGATGAAAAAAGTAGGCGTTTCTACAGGTGAATTTGACCTGGTAATGGAAAAGATTTCAAAGAAGGGGCAGACTCCTGGTTTTGTTGCTGTTGACGGTAAGATATCCGGTATTATTTCCATGGCAGACCGCCTTAAGGATCATGCTTCCCTGGTAATCGGGGGGCTTAAAAAGATGGGTATGGAAATTGTTCTGATCACCGGAGACTATAAGGATACTGCTGAAGCTATTGCAGCCGAAGCAGGTATAGAAAAAGTATATTCTGAAGTGCTTCCGGGACAGAAAGCTCAAAAGATCAAGGAGCTACAGGAGCAGGGCATGGTGGTAGCAATGGTAGGTGACGGTATAAATGATGCTCCGGCACTGGTTCAATCGGATATGGGTATAGCCCTGGGGACTGGAACTGATATTGCCATAGAAGCAGGAAAAATAACTCTGGTCGGTGGAGACCTGAATGGAGTGCTGAATGCCATCAATCTTTCAAGAAGCACTGTGAGGATCATAAGACAAAACCTTTTCTAGGCTTTTTTTATAACCTGCTTCTAATACCGGTTGCCGCAGGAGCCCTTTTCCCGTTTTTTGGTATACAGATCAGCCCAATTTTTGCAGCCGGCGCCATGGCTTTCAGCAGTATATCAGTGATAAACAATTCACTAAGGCTCCGGAGGGTTAAGCTTTTAAGTTAAAAAATTAATAATATGATTTACAAAAATATATAAAGGAGGGACTATTAAGAAACCGGACAGGATCATTATTGTCGGGGGAATTGCTGCGGGGACCTCTGCGGCAGGCAAATGCCGCAGGAAAGACGAAAAAACAGAAATAGTGATTTATGAAAAAGATAAATATATTTCCTACGGGACCTGCGGGCTTCCTTATTTTGTATCCGGTAAGATTAAAAATATGAACAAACTTTTAATAAACACTCCCGAATTCTTTTCAAAAAGGTTTAATATCGATGTAAAAGTCAGACACGAGGTGTTAAGTATCGATCCGGAAGCCAAAAAAATCTGGGTCAGGGATATTAAAAGCAGCGAAAAATTCGAAGATCATTATGACAGGCTGATAATTACCACTGGTTCATTACCTATCAGAATAAAGATGGAAGGGTATGAAGCAGAAAAGGTCTTATATCAACAGCCTCAGATATATTCCCACCGCCATGACAAATATATGTTCCTATTCTCATTTTTCCTTACAATTTATTTCTTAGATAAAAACTTATTTATACCTTCTGCTGCTATTTTTGCATCAGCAATGGCAGTTACTGCATCTAGATTAAGATTTACAATATCACCACCAGCAAAAACTTTTGGAATAGACGTCTGGCCATTCTCATCAACTTTCACTTTTTTCTTTTGAGTAAACTCAAGTTTCTCAAAAAGTTTTTTAGGTATAAATGAAAAATCAGACCTTTGGCCAATGGCTTCTATTATCATATTACCTTCCAAAAACATCTCTTTATCTTCATAGAATGTGGGAGCAAATTTTCCCTGTTCATCAAACACTGATTTCACCTTCATACACTGAAGCCCCCTTACATTACCATTTTCATCTAAAATAACTTCTTTCGGGCCCCAGGCAGGATTAAATTGTATTCCTTCTTCCTTTGCTTCTTCAATCTCTTCTTCCTTTGCTGGCATTATATCCCAATCTTCTAAAGAGACCATTTTAGTTATTACTTTTTGGCCTGGATATTGCATACTCTGCAGACGAAGTGCCTCTCTGGCTACATCTATGGCTACATTGCCTCCACCTATCACAATGATTTCTTTTTCAACTTTAACTTTTTCCCCAATTTTATTCTCCTGTAAGAAATTAAGTGCCAAAAGGGCTTTTTGAGCATTTTTAACTCTAGTTGAGTGGCTTATAGTAGTCCCTATTCCCAGATAAATTGCATCATAATCTTTCATAATATCCTCGAATAATACATCTTTTCCAACAGTTGTATTAAATCTGAACTTAACTCCAAGAGAAGCAATGTAATTTACATCCTTATCAATGGCTTCTATAGGCAATCTATAAAGTGGGGGTCCTATTCTCATCACTCCTCCACCGCCCGGTAAAGAATCAAATACTGTAACCTCATGTCCTTTAAGTTTCAGGAAATACGCTGTTGATAGCCCCCCTGGACCTGCTCCCACAACAGCTACTTTTTTACCCGAAGGTTTAGACGGTACAGCTTCTAAAGCAGTCTCATAATCTTTAATAGAATCAGCAACAAACCTCTTTAACCACCTTACAGCTACAGCTTCGCCTCTTTTGCTTAAAGAACACGCATCTTCACAATACTTCATACATATCCTTCCGCAAATAGAAGGAATTGGATTA
>CAZHOY010000276.1:0-2656 GCA_964534695.1 uncultured Actinomycetota bacterium
TACAGTCATAAAATAACCAAAGAGGATTTAAAAATAAACTGGAACACGGGTGCTCTGGAAATAATTAATAAAATCAGGGCCCTTAGCCTGAAACCAGGAGCTTACTGCTTGTGGAGGAATTTGAGAATTAAAATTCTTAAAGCCGCAGTTATAGATAAAGATATCTATCCTTACAAACCCAAGGCTACCAGAGGTGATAAAAATGGCTCCGTAGTAGAAGCCGACAGGGAAAAAGGTATTTTAATCAAATGCAGCGAAAACAAAATAGTAAGAATTGAACTATTGCAGCCCCAGGGTAAAAAGGCGATGTCTGCAGCTGATTTTATTAATGGATACAGGTTAAAAGCTGGTGAAAGTTTTGAATGAAAAAAGGCAGCGATAGTCCCCGTAAAATTGCACTTCTTATATTAAATAGGTATTTTAAGGAAAGAAAATCTTTAAAAGATATAATAAACCACTATTTCAGTCACTATAATTTATCCGGGCTCAACAGGCGATTTGTATTCAATATAGTAAAGGGTACGGTAAGATATTACCTGAGACTTGATTTTATACTTTCTTTGTTTTCGGATAAAGACATAAAAGATATAGATTTTAAAGTGCTTAATATCCTGCGAATGGGAATTTTCCAGTTCATGTATATGGATAAGGTACCGGTTTATTCAGCTGTTGACCAGAGTGTTGAACTGGCTAAAAGCAATGCAACTTTATCTTCCTCCGGATTTGTAAATGCAATATTACGCAGAGTAAGCTCAATGCGGGATATAGATTCATTTATAAGAAAAAAGACCGGAGAGTTGATAGAAGATGAAATCGACAGAATCAGCATAAACTATTCTTATAACCGGTGGCTGATAAAATACTGGTTTGACTGGTATGGAAAGGAAAAGACTGTCCTGATCTGTAAATCGCTAAATGAAAATCCGCATATTTACCTGCGGTTTAATAAGAGTAAAATTACAAAAAATGAACTGTCACAGGAATTGGATACAGTACTGCCCGGTAATAATATTTTATTAGAAGATATACTTGAAGATACGGTAGAAGTTTCCAGTGTTAAAGATATCAACAAAACCGGTGCATACAAAAAAGGTCTGGTTTCGGTTCAGGATTTATCCTCTCAAATAGCAGTAAAGTACTTCCTGGCTCCCGGCAGGGGAGAGAAAGTACTGGACGTATGTGCCGCCCCGGGTGGAAAGACCGCCTATATCTCCGAACTGGTAGGAGATGATGGAGAAGTACTGTCAGTTGATATAAGCGGAAAAAGGCTCAAGCTGCTGAAAGACAATCTGGAAAGGTTGAATATAGGCAATGTAAGAGTCATGCAGGCAGACGAGGCAGAAAAGGATTTTCTTGAGAGAAGCGGTAATGCAGGCAGGAATAAGAATTTTAAAAATAAAAAAATATCCGGTGATTATACTGGATATTTTGATAAGATATTAATAGATGTCCCCTGCAGCGCTTTTGGAACTATCTCTAAAAATCCGGATGTAAAATATAACAAGACCATGGATGATGTAATACGACTTTCCGGGCTGTCTTATAGGATGATGGTAAATTGCGATAGGTATCTTAAGTCAGGGGGAAAGCTTGTTTTTTATACCTGCACCATATCACCCATAGAAAATCAACAGGTGATAAGTAAGTTTTTAAAGGAATTTAAAGGGAAGTACACGATAAAGAAACCGCGTATTGCCGATAGGTTAATATCAATTTTAAAAATACCAGCTTTAAACCTGAAGAAAGACGGCACCGGTTTAGGAGAAGGGGTATGTTTTGAGGTTATGCCCTATTACTTCAAGAGCGAAGCAGGCTTTGCCTGTATTCTTATAAAGAACCCGTAAATTTTTCTATGAATTGATTGATCTAAAAGGATTCTAAAAAATTTATCTTTGTATACATATTGACAAAGGCCCATAGAATATTAACATAAAATGTATATTTATTATTTAACATAAATATTAATATGGATATAAAAAAAAGAACACATGTCGTGGTGCCGGAAGAACTGGTAAAAGAGATAGACCGGCTTTCGGGAAAAAGAAAACGCAGCTGGTTTATAACCCGGGCTGTAAGAAAAGAGATACAGAGGTTGAATTTTATTGAAGCAGTAAAGGAAACAGCTGGAACCTGGAAGGATGAAGATCATCCTGAATTAAAAAAAGGGGTTGACAGCTGGGTAAGGAGCCTGAGGGAGAAAGACGAAAAGAGGCTGAAGGAAATAATATAATGGCTGAATACTTACTGGACACAACTACGATAATAGATCACCTGTGTGGCGATAAAAAAGTAAGCTCTTATCTGGAGGAAATAGGAATACGTGGTGATATTGCAGGTTGTTGCTGCATTAATGTTACCGAGGTTTATACAGGGGTGAAAGAGAAAGAAAAAGAGAAGACGGATAAATTTATTAAAAGTCTTTATTATTTTGAAGTAACCAGGGATATTGCCAGACTGGTCGGGAAGTTAAAACAAAAGTATACCGGAGAGGGTAAAACGCTGGCTACTGCCGATGTAATTATTGCAGCCACAGCTATTACATATGGTTTAACGCTGATTACAAAAAATGTAAAACACTATTTATTCCCCGAGTTGGAAGTTAAAGAAATCTGACTTTATATCATTTTTTGATTAGGTGTAAAAACATATTTTTCAC
>CAZHOY010000277.1:0-2655 GCA_964534695.1 uncultured Actinomycetota bacterium
TTTTTCTACCATTTACTCCTCACCTTTGAAAAAAGATATTTTCGGTAATTCTTATAAAGCTGTATATCAGAAGAGTTGATTATAACAGTTTTAATTGCTAATTAAGATAGCAGCATTATACCCAGATAGTGTTTACCGTCAATTAATCTTATCAATAGAGTGATTTTGGATATAATTATTTCACCATGATTATAAAACTCCGATATTCATAACTTGATTTTTTTAAAGATTTAATATATTATTGTCAATAAGTCATTGCTTATAGACTTATATAGTTTTTGTAGTCGCAGTTTTTAGAAGATGAGTAATCAAATATAGTAAGCAATTTAAACATGAGGTGATAAAAATGTATTCAATAAAGGTTAGAGGTTTAACCAAACAGTTTAATGGTTTTACAGCAGTGGACCATGTATCGTTTATGGTAAAAAGTGGAGAACTTTTTGGTCTGCTCGGTCCCAATGGTGCCGGTAAAACAACAACTATTAGGATGCTTACGGGAATTTTTAAGCCAACAAGTGGTACTGCATTCATAGGAGAATATGATATTCAAAAGAATCCCTTGGAAGCTAAACAGCTTATGGGAATAGTTCCTGAAATGGCCAATGCATATATAGATCTTTCAGCTATTAGGAATTTGTTGCTTATGGGAGAATTATATGGAATACGGAAAAAGGTAAGAATAGAGAAGGCTGGGAATTTATTAAAATTATTTGGATTATATGAGAAAAGAAATCAGAAGGTAAAAACTTTTTCAAAGGGAATGCAGCAGAGATTGATTGTGGCTATGGGATTAATGAATGATCCAAAACTATTATTTTTAGATGAACCTACTGCTGGATTAGACGTGGAAAGTGTGAGATTAATTAGGGAGCTTATAAGGGAATTTAATAGTAAAGGGATTACTATAATTTTAACAACTCATAATATTGAAGAAGCTAATCAGCTCTGTGATAAGGTAGCAATTATGAATCATGGTAAGATTGTAGCTATTGATCGTCCTGAAAAACTGAAACGCACTTTTCAAAGCACTACCTCTGTTGAGGTAGCTTTTGATAGGGAAGTAGAGGCAGAGGAACTTTTATTTGGTAATGTAGTTACAGAAGTTAAAAAAGTTGGAGATAAAATAAGATTATATAGTACAGGAGCTGAAGATGTTATCCCGATGCTGGTTGAATATTCTCGTTCTTCTGGTAGTAAAATAATATCCCTTAATACTTTGGCACCTAATCTTGAAGATGTATTTGTAAAATTAACAGAGGAGTGAAAAAAATGAATTCTATTAAGCAGTTAAAGAGATCACTGGCTATTACTAAAAAGGATTTATTTGTTTTTTATTTGAAAGGGCCAGTAGTAATATCTGGTTTACTGGTACCCTCTTTTTTATTTATTGCTTTTGTTATTGGTAGAAATTTTTCTCTAAGCTTTTTAATACCGTGCCTTTTAGGAATGGGTCTCTTTGTTACCGTTTCATCTATAGGTCCTGTAGTAGCGCCGTGGGAGACGAGAATGAAAACTTTTGAAAGATTGGTTTCAGCTCCCATTGCTTTATGGGCAATTATTTTAGGAGATATAATAGCCTCTCTTTTGTTTGGCCTATTTATAACTTTTTTTATTTTCATAATCGGCATTATTTTACTGGGAGTAAAAATAATAAGCTTAAGCCTGGTCATAGGTACAGTTATGGCAGCTTTTTGCTTCTCGTCTTTAGGTCTGTTGATTTCAGCTCCTCCTACGGACAACCCATCAAATATAATGATGCTGTCAAGTCTGGTTAAATTTACATTTATTTTTATAAGTGGTGTATTTGTTCCAATTAGCAGTATGGGAAAATGGAAAGTTGTTTCATATATTTCTCCTTTAACTTATTATACTGATTTGGCCAGATATTCAGTTGAGGGAACAAATTATTTCAGTCCTGTTGTTGATCTGCTGGCCCTTCTTGGGTTTAGTATCCTGTTCTTTTTTATTGCAATAATATGGCATAAAAAAAGCTTAGCTAAAAGATTTTAAAAAGTATAATAGGGTGGTAATAAATGACAGACAGAGTAAGGAAGATGTCCGAGATTTTTAAAGCTCTGGGTGATCCAACAAGGCTTAGAATAATAAGGATGTTAGCATCTAAAATGAAGGATAATTTTTGTGTTGTTGATCTGGCAAAAAAGCTTGGCATTACTCAACCAGCTGCGTCTCAACATATCAAGGTTCTAAAAAGTATTGGTATTCTTGAACCAGATAGAAAAGGTTTTCGTGTATACTATAATATAAATACAGGAGTTTTAAATGCTTATAAGGCTGATATTGATGAGTTGTTCAAAATGGCATTTAAGAAATGTCCTAAATATGGTACATGTAAAGGTCATAAGGCTTAGTTTTATTACTAGGGGAAATTATATAAAATGACTGGTTAGTTATGGAAAAAAGTAAAGATCAGAGTGCTGGAAATATAATTAAGAGATTAAAGTCTCTATCAAATCCTGAAGCAGTTAAGGGGATGGCAGGTTACGGAATTAATCCGGAAAAAAATCTTGGTATATCAATCCCAAATTTAAGGCAGATTGCCGGTGAAACCGGAAAAAACCATAAACTGGCCCTTGATTTATGGTCAACCGGGATCCATGATGCCAGAATACTGGCGGGAATGGTTGACGATCCTGA
>CAZHOY010000278.1:0-2651 GCA_964534695.1 uncultured Actinomycetota bacterium
GTATGTAATTATAGATTACGGAAGTTGAAACAGAAGCAATAAACATCACCAGTGTTACCGCTATACCCATGCTGAAAGCATTGGAAAGTTTTTTAGACACCCCAAAAAAAGGACACAGTCCCAGGAATTTGGATAAAACGATATTATTTACAATGACCATAGCTATGAATATAGTAAGCAGGTTATTCACCCTTTATCACCCCAATCCATCTGAACAATGCCAGCAAACTTCCTATCACCAGAAAAGCTCCCGGAGGAGAAATGAAAAAGGTCAGAGGATGAACTGACAGTATCGGCAATTTAAACAGCTGTCTTCCAAAGAATTCAAGACTTCCAGTACCCAGAGTTTCTCTTAAAAGTGAAATTATAATCAGAGCAATGGTAAATCCGATGCCTATCCCCAGCGCATCAGCGATAGACAGCAGCACCGGATTTTTAGATGCAAATACCTCTGCCCTCCCCAGAATAATGCAATTTACCACAATAAGTGGAAGATAAATTCCAAGCGATCGGTGAAGCGGAGGGAAATATGCCTCAAACAACAGGCTTAAAATAGTAACAAAAGTGGCTATTACCACTATAAATACGGGAATTCTAACCAGAACCGGTGTCGCTTTTCTAATGCCGGCAATTATTATATTCGAGCAGAGTAGAACAAATATTACGCCTGCACCCATTCCCAGAGCATTAGTAATAGAATTTGTAATTGCCAGAGTGGGACAGAGCCCTAAGGTGAGAATAAACACCGGATTTGACATAATAATGCCTTTGGCAAATTCTTTCCAGAAACTGCCGCCGTCTTTTCTCATAATCACGCACCCGCCTTTATGTTTATCATCATTCACCTTTATCTTCTATCTCCTTTAAAGCTGGGACATCCATACATTAATTTTCGAGACTGTTTATTATCTCAGCCATTTTTTCACCAATAGCACTTACCACACCTCTTGAACTTATGGTGGCTCCCGTAACGGCGTCTATTTTACCACCGTCTTGCCTCAGGACAATATCATTTGCCGATAGTCCTTTAAACTGATCAGTAAATGAGCTTTCGGTTATTCTGCTGCCCAGGCCGGGAGTCTCGGTCTGCGAAAGTATCGATATATCTTTAATGTTAAAATTGCTATCCAGCCCAACCAGTATATCAATATCACCACCATAGCCACTTCCGCTGGCTATAAAAGCATAACCGGCTTTCTCTCCATCCTGGTATATAACATATACTTCATCCATAAGCTCGTAATCACTCATTTCAGGGAAAATTCCCGTAAGAGTTTCTTTAATTTCTTCTGCCTCTCTGGACTCCACTATTGGCGAGGTTATATTACTGATTGCCACCAGTAAGCTTACAGAAACTGTAACAATAACAGCCAGAAAAACAACCGGATATGCTTTATTGGATAAAATTTTTTTACCCATTTTTCCTCTTCTTATAAAAACCGAACGGTTTTATCCTTACATATTTATCTATAAGGGGGGTGAAGGCATTCATAATCAGTATGGAAAAACACACCCCCTCGGGCATATTGCTGAACTTTCTTATAAGCACAGTCAATATTCCCAGGCCCACCGCGAATATTATCCTTCCCTTTCCTGTCACCGGTGAGGTCACATAATCGGTAGCCATAAAAAAGGCTCCGATCATCAGACCGCCGGCCAGAACCTGAAACAATACATCCTTTCCTACCAGAAAAGAGCCCAGCGCAACCGTACCGACATAAAATAAAGGAATCCTCCAGTCTATTATCCTGAACACAAAAAGGACCAGTGCTCCGGCCAGTATAAGCATTGCCGATGTCTCTCCCAGAGAGCCCCCGGTATTTCCAAAAAAAAGATTCTTATATAGAGATAGCTTATCGACCTGAGATACAAAATTTTCGGCCAGTGGAGTTGCTCCGGTTACCGCATCAAAACTGAAATGAGGAGGAAGAACCCAGGAAGTCATCTCCCCCGGAAAACATACCGATAGAAACGCCCTGCCAGCCAGAGCAGGGTTAAATATGTTATACCCCAGACCTCCGAAAGCTTCCTTGACTACCGCAATGGAAAAGAATGCACCGATTATAACCATCCACAGGGGCAGTCTGGGCGGCAGTGTAAGTGCAAAGAGAAGCCCGGTAACCACAGCGCTCCCATCCATAATGAATCTTTTTTTCCTCAACTTCTTTATGGCAAACTCGGTAAGTACTGCTGTTGCTATGCTGCACAATATTATATAAATGGCATAATATCCAAAAAAGTAAATGCTTGAGGCAGTGGGGAAAAGAAGAGCAATTACAACCATATACATTGTCCTGGAAGTTGAAAATCCTCCCCATATATGAGGCGCATGTGAAATTAATATTTTGTCTTTTTCCATCTCACCTCTAGCTTTTATTTTGCAACAAACTCTTTCCTGTTTTTATATAGCCCACAATAGGAATACCTGCAGGACAGACATAGGCACAGGAACCACATTCAATGCAATTATCTATATAATATTCCCTGCATACCTCGACAGAACCTTTCTTTACGTTTCTGACATAGACCAGGGGTATAAGTCCCATGGGGCATATACTCACACATCTCCCGCAGTTTATGCAATTCTGCTCAACCCGGGCTCTGCTTCTTTTAAGAAGTATGCAATTAACTCCATTGGTAACCGGAAAATC
>CAZHOY010000279.1:0-2645 GCA_964534695.1 uncultured Actinomycetota bacterium
CGTGGCTGACCAGGCTTTAGATAATGCCATATTAAAGGATGTGGCTTAAGGGCTGTGTTCTATCCAAAGCTTGTATCTTTGCGATTTTTCATCGGCACACAAAACCAGAGCTTTATCCGGCGGATTCAGATACAAACCAACCACATCGGTCAGTTTCTCAACAAAATGTTTGTCCCTGGATAATTTAAATGTCTTTGTCCTGTGAGGTTGCAACCCGTATGCATTTAAGATCCTAGCAACACTGGAATGGCTTATCCCCAACTCCTTTGCCATTGTTCGCGTGCTCCACCGCGTAGCGTCAGCAGGTGTACTCTGGAGGGTCATATCTACAATAGCCTGAACTTTCTGGGCATCCAGGCGCTGGGCACTTATACCATGTGGAGCGTCTTCGGAAAGCCCCAGAAGTCCTTCTTCCTTGAAGCGCTTTCTCCAGAGGATAACAGTTGGACGAGAAGTTTTAAGTTCTTTGGAAATTGCATTATTAGAATGCCCGTTTGCCGCAAGCAGACATATTTTAGATCTTGCAACCATCCTTTGTGATGTGATCCCGGCTTGAACCCAGCTTTTAAGCGTTCTTTTTTGTTCTATGGTCATTTGTAAAGCTGCAGTTGGTTTCCACATAATACCAACTGCAGCATATTAAAATCATATTGTAGGGCTTTTACTGTTACAGTACAGTAGCATCATCTATTGCTTCTTTTACTTTAAGGTACACATCCAAAACATCCATACCATCAGCAATAATACCCTTTATTGCGTAACTTTTTGCCCTATCTGTAATATTTTTAGGGAGATCGTTATTTCCAGAATCTTCCTCTGCGGAAGATGGCATTATAGTTTCATCCTCCTTAATAACTTTTTCTGAAGCACATCCAGTAATAACAAGAAAAATGAAAATTAGAAAAATATATATTTTAAAACCTATCTTTTTACTTATAATTTGACTTACATCTTTTTTAATACTTGAATTATTTACTATTTTTATTTATTTAAAAAACCAAGAATAACCTAAAATTATAATATGTCCGTTCAGTTCACAGAATTATTTCATAAACACATCAATTCTATCTATAGTGCCGTCACGTATGTTTTGTGAATAGGGCTGAGCTATTACACCACCTTTAATAACATCAACCTCCTGTCCAGACCTGTACAGGATAATACGGTTTATACAAACAGGATTCTTACCAAAGGTATCCCTTCTATCTTCATTATGATAAACGGTAATTGTTCTACCAAGAAAATTGAATGCAAACGTATTGGCAGGTAATCGAATTGTTTCTTGTTTCATTTCTCTGTATACCTTAATATTTTTAGGTTTATCCGTAAAAAGCCAGCTAGGAAGTATAGGCTTAAATTCTAAACATAATCTGCTATTTTTAATATAGAATGGTTTCGGACCTACTGTCATGTAAAGCCATATACTGAGAAATTCAGCTGAAGAACCTGATAATCTTGATACATATCCCTTACCATGAATATTTTTATCCAGATGTGCAGTACTTACAATAAATGTAGAGTTCTCAAGTATGCTCCTACCGTAAATTACTGGATTTAAAAAAGGAACAAGGGCTTTTTTAAAATCATGGAAAAATTCCTCGTATAATCCACTTACTAAAAGCTCCAGTAAATATTTGTATTCCATATGTAAAAAAACTGCTTCATTTTCAAGCCACCCACGCGGGAACACATTTTGCCTCCCAATCTCTTTGGTTTCATCCATTATGTAATCATTAACTACATACATTCCCAACTTATTATCATAAAGCCCGGTATTTTTTATAGAATTGTAAAGCTTTCTTGCCTTCTCAATATCTTTTTCTACCCTCAGTACATGAACAGGACCTTCTAGAAAATACGGAATAGGCCTTTGACTGAACTTTAACGGTTTTACATAGGGCCACCCGTTTTCATCTTTTATTAGTTCGCCATTATCACTTTTAATTGTTTCATAATCTATTACCTCATTAATAAAATAGGTGTAATAAACTCCGCTTTTCTTGTTATAAGCTTTCTTCAGGCCACGGTCAATTTTTACTACTGCAGCATTTAGAAATGCATCAACTGTTTTGATATCAATTTCTTCCTCATTTCCCGAAATACCGAACTTTGTATTATAGCGGTACTCATCTTTGGCTTTATAGCTGAAATCCCAGTACTGATATTCACTAATATCTTTAGTAAGAAGGCTATTTATTTTTTTAAAAAAAGAATATACTTCCTCCGGTACCTTAATTCTTTTGTCCGCATCTATTTCGTAGGAGCTAAAAATATCCAGCAGGATCATCGACAGCCGTTTTATTTCCGCACTTTCACTAATAGACGAACCAAGTATTCCCGGAAGCCCGTTTAGTGCATCACACCATCCAGGCTTATTGGCTTCCATCTCAACACCAACCCCCTCGGGATCAAGTGAAGCTATTTTATTTACAACCAGACATATAATCTTTGATATCAAGTTGCATTTGTAAACTTCTCCCCTTCCTGAATCCGTGCGTACTATTTTTTCAGCTACGGTTCTTCCTCTCATCATTTTTTCTTTTTCAGGTATCTTCACTATTGAGTTAAGCTGTCTTACTCCATTATCTGTCAGAACATATTTTCTATCTCTCGGCTTCACAAACTCTGCAGTATCAAAATATGTA
>CAZHOY010000280.1:0-2640 GCA_964534695.1 uncultured Actinomycetota bacterium
GCTTATATATTCTCCGCTTGTTAGAGCCAGTACTCTATAAAATATCTCCATGGAAGAAAGTAAAACAACTTCTAAAGGGATAGAAGTTCCATGCCTTATAGTCCCGGTAAACAGAAATACCACTATAAAAAAACCGGATATAAAACTTACGGGCATTGAAGCTTTTAAGAAACCAAGGGTGAAATATCCAAGAGTGGAGAGAAGGTTCCCCAAAAAAATGGCTGCGAAAACATAGCTGAAAGACATACCTTCCTGATACTGGTGTATTCCAAAAACACCCTGCAGTATTCTAAATTTATCAATTATAAATACACTTATATCTTTAAGAAAATAAAAAAATATAAAACCTATTGCTGCTCCTGCCAGCAGCACAAGTATAATTCTAATGAAGATTTGAAAATATTTCTTTATCAATTCTCCGGATTCTCTTCTTTTATGATTTCTATCATTATACTGCTGATTCTTTTACCAAACTCTTTGCCTGCACCTTTTTCCATTTCTTTTATAGCTTTCTTCTGGGTCAATGCTGGCCTGTAAGGCCTATCAGTAGTCATAGCATCATAAGCATCTGCTACAGTAAGTATTTTAGCAAACAGGGGTATTTCATCCCCCCTGATCCCACACGGATATCCTTTACCATCTATTCTTTCGTGGTGGTATAATATAGTCTTTGCTGAATCCTTTAAGAAAACGATTTCCTTTACTATCTCATATCCAACCCTTGGATGTTTCTTCATCTCTACCCAGTCAGCATCATCAAATTTTCCCGGTTTATTGAGAATACTTAAATCAATCTGCACCTTACCTATATCATGCAGATTTGCCAGATTTGTCAGTATTTCAACATCGTATTCATTGAGTCTTAGCTTTCTTGCAATCTTTTCGGTATATTCTGCCACTCTTGCCGAGTGCCCTGCAGTATAAGAATCTTTCGCGTCTATTATCTTTACAATCTGCATAATACTGTTTAAAAGCGCCTTTCTTTCTTTTATTCTAAGCATATATGTATATTGGGCAATTATTAATGGAAGCGAGGTAAACACAATTGTAAATGGTCCGTATGATCTGTAAAGAAAAGCTATTGCAATTGACATTGCCACTAAAAATATTTGAAAAGGGATTATCCATGCATAATTATAAATCCAAATATTTATAAAATTTTTATTTTCGCTTATGGAAATAGCCCCGGTGGTAAGTAATGTATTTATGAAAAAGCCGATGTACGCAGCTAAAAATATAAAACCGATATTATAAGGATTAAAAAAGTTAACAGCATTTCTATTATAAGTATTTTCAAATATAATACTGGCAATACCCATTGAAATAAAATATTGGCCAGCATTAAAGAAGTGCTTGTAATAAGGAACTTTTTTAACAAACTCTCTTATATTTAAAATAGAAAATGCAGTAACTAAAATTGCCGTGGAAGGACCAAAAAGTATCATGCTCGAAAAGAATATAGCAGTATTTATCGAAACACTTCCAGCTTTTGGTATTGGTGCTGACAGATTATCGCCTACAAAAGCAAGTAATCCGAACAGCACCACACCAAGCAACGATATACCTCTATATTTTAGAACAATATAAGTAAATATAGATAGCCCTGTTATTAAAACAAGATAAACATATGTTTTTAAAACCGGACTGACTTTTTTGTCTACCAAATTCCCTGCTCATATATTTTGCTAAAATATAGAGCATTATAGCAGAAAAAAAAGATTTATTATAATATAAACTTTACCATCTGATCCAAGATGCTACTCCAATCAGGGAACCCAGCGCCAGTAAAATTTTTACTAATTTTCTCATTATTTTCACCTCCTTAAAAAATAATCCATGGTTAATTAAATCTCGCTTTCATACCAGTTTTTAAAGGCTTCAATGTACTCTTTAATCTCCTGGTTAAAAATTAAAAGAATTATAATAATTATCAAAATTACAATTACCGCTAATGCTATTTTTTCTCCTGCAGTAAGCCTGGTCTTTCTTTCTCTCGAGTTCATTATTACCAATTTATACTGTTTCTTTAGTCCTGCTATCTATAAATTCCTCAAGGCTGCTGGCCGGAACTCTCCACGAACTTCTGCCCTCTCTTATTTTGAATCCCTTCAATCTCCCTGTTTTCAACAGGTTCCATATGTTATCAACAGAGAGCTTTAGTATTTTCGCAACCTGTTCGGCTGTATACAGAACCGGTTCCTTATAGCCGGACCTTTTTTCTTTACTACCGATAAAGCCGTTTAGAAACATTTCCAGATCATCTTCTTTAATGCGAATGGCCTTGCCAACCCTTATGGCAGGTAATTTCTTCAACATAACCACTCTTATTATCTCTGACTCACTGATACCTACCAATTCCGAAACTTCTTTAATGGTGTATAATTTTTTTCCATTATCCATTTTTAAAAACAAAATTTTTTAAATTAGACATTCCGGATTGCAAATCCAGAATATTAAAGCAATTCCTTCCGTTAATTATCATTTTCCTGTCCTCTGCAGGAATGAACAGTATCTTTCCATAAACGGGAATCCCTAATATACTTCTGTATTCACTCATATACTTTCTTTCACTGTGATTTGTCTTATTAAAAATAATTCCTTTCTCCTGATTAGGCGGTAAAAATTTTTGAAAATTACGAA
>CAZHOY010000281.1:0-2631 GCA_964534695.1 uncultured Actinomycetota bacterium
TATTTTTATTTTTCTTCCTTTATAGCCGCATGTGCAGCAGCCAATCTGGCAACAGGTACCCTGTATGGAGAGCAGCTCACATAATCCATTCCAATCTTATGGCAGAATTCCACTGAATTCGGATCGCCGCCGTGTTCACCGCAAATGCCAATCTTTAAGTTTTTCCTTGCTTTTCTGCCTTTATCCACGCCCATTTTAATCAACTGGCCAACGCCCTCTCTGTCAATAGTAGCAAATGGGTCTTTATCCAGAATTCCTTTTTCCAGATAATCAGGGAGAAACTTACCGGAATCATCTCTGGAAAATCCAAATGCCATCTGGGTTAAATCATTTGTTCCGAAGCTAAAGAATTCGGCCTCCGATGCAATTTCATCAGCAGTAACACATGCCCTTGGAATTTCAATCATGGTACCGACCTTATAATCAAATTTTATATTTTCTTTGTCTATTATGGCATCTGCAACCCTGATAATTTGCTCTTTTAAAACTTTTACTTCTCTTACATTCCCCACCAGAGGTATCATTACCTCAGGCATAACCTTATACCCTTTCCTGATAAGCTCGACAGTTGCTTCAAATACAGCCCTTACCTGCATCTCAAGAATCTCGGGATAAGTGATGGAAAGCCTGCATCCTCTATGTCCCAGCATAGGGTTCATCTCGTGAAGGGAATTAATAGTTGCCTTAAGCTCGTCAAATTTTAAACCCAGCTCCCCTGCTATTTCCCTTATATCATCATCTTCCTGGGGTAAAAATTCATGCAGGGGCGGATCCAGAAGCCTTATGGTCACCGGCAGGCCGTTCATTACCTTAAATATCCCTATAAAATCTTTTTTCTGCATGGGTAGAAGCTCTTCCAGAGCTTTTTCTCTTTTCTCCTTGCTGTCAGCTACTATCATCTTTCTCACTGCTTTTATCCTATCTGCCTCAAAGAACATATGCTCGGTTCTGCAAAGACCGATGCCTTCAGCTCCAAAATTCAAGGCAACTTCGGAATCTTTGGGAGTATCTGCATTTGTCCTTACTCCAATTATCTTATAATCATCAACCCAGCTCATAAACTTTTTAAAATTATCTCCCATCACAGGATCCACTACCGGAATTTTCCCTGCAAACACCTCTCCTGTCGAGCCGTCAAGCGTAATCCAGTCACCCTTATTTATCCTTTTGTCATTTACCTCAAAATACTGTTTATTTTCAAATACCTTGATATCTTCCGCACCGGCTACGCAGCACTTGCCCATACCTCTGGCAACCACGGCAGCGTGAGAGGTCATGCCTCCTCTTGCAGTCAAAATTCCCTGGGCGGCAGCCATACCCTGGATATCTTCAGGGGAAGTTTCCGTTCTTACCAGAATAACATTCCCATCTTTGGCTTCCTCAACTGCTGTATCTGCATCAAAAACCACCTTTCCCAGTGCTGCTCCGGGTGATGCAGGCAGCCCCTTGGCTATCAGTTCCGCATCCTTTTTGGCTTTAATATCCAGCTGCTTATGCAGCAACTGATCAAGCATCTGGGGTTCTACCCTAGTCACCGCAGTCTTTTTATCTATATGACCATTCTTAAACATATCCACTGCTACCTGGAGTGCTGCTGCAGCAGTTCTTTTTCCGGTTCGGGTTTGAAGCATATATAATTTGCCTTCCTGAATGGTAAACTCAACATCCTGCATATCCCTGTAATGATTCTCCAGTTTATTACGTATATCAATCAGCTGTTTGTATATTTCAGGCATTTCCTGTTCAAGTTTGGAAATGGCCTGCGGGGTCCTGATTCCCGCAACTACATCTTCGCCCTGTGCATTTATCAGATATTCACCGTAAAATTTATCCTCACCTGTGGCCGGATTTCTGGTAAAGGCCACACCGGTCCCCGAATTCTGACCCATATTCCCGAATACCATGACCTGCACATTTACAGCAGTACCAATGTTGTGAGGAATATCATGAAGGTTCCTGTAAGATATGGCTCTTTTATTGTTCCAGGAACCAAATACAGCATCAATAGACATACTTAACTGCTCCCGGGGGTCCTGAGGGAAACTTTTACCCTTGGCTTCTTTGATTATTTTCTTATAATCTTCCACCAGCTTTCTTAAATCCTCGGCAGTCAACTCAGTATCAAATTTTACTTTTTTGCTGTTTTTTTTAGCCTGGAGAGCTTCTTCAAATTTGCTGTGCTCCACTCCCATTACCACATCACCAAACATCTGTACGAATCTTCTATAAGAATCCCAGCCGAATCTTTCATTTTTTGTCTTCTCTATTAACGCTTTTATGGTCTTATCGTTTAAGCCCAGATTCAGTACCGTATCCATCATACCAGGCATGGAAATAGCTGCTCCTGACCTGACAGAAACCAGAAGTGGATTTTTTTCATCTCCAAAACCCATTCCCATTTTTTCCTCTAATTTCTTTAGATTTTCATCAATTTGTTCTTCCAGGCCTTCAGGATATCTTTTACCCAGATCATAAAACAGGTTACACACTTCCGTGGTTATAGTAAAACCATAGGGTACAGGCAGCCCTATATTGGTCATCTCCGACAGATTGGCGCCTTTCCCTCCCAGAAGCTTCTTCATTTCTTTCTTTCCTTCACCAAAAAAATATACATACTTTTTAGAAACCATT
>CAZHOY010000282.1:0-2625 GCA_964534695.1 uncultured Actinomycetota bacterium
TTTACCGGCTGTCTAAAGGATAACCATCTTTTTAAGAATTATTCAAGGGGACACTTATTGCGGGGAGTGGAATAGCAGAATAATACTGCTCACGTTTTGGTCCCAGCACCATCTTATTCCTGACCTTACTCTGGTTCTTGTTTATCCATTTTTATTTAAGGTTCCTGTTGAATTTCTATGGTAACTGTCGAACCGTAATTTAAATATTCATCGGCTCCTGGAATCTGATTAATAACTATGCCAGTTGCTTCGGTATCAGGCATTATTTCAACTATAAATCCCAGGTCTTCAAGTTCGGCAACGGCGTCTTCTCTGGTCATATCCAGAACATTGGGAACTTTTATTCCTTTGCTTATCTTAATAATAATTTCAAAGGATTTATCGTAAACAGTTCCGCCGACGGGAGCCTGAGAAAAAACTTTATCCTTTTCTTCAATGCTTTCTTCAAAAATAACACTGATTTTTTTAAAGCCGGCATCATTTAATTTCTCAGTTGCCTGTTGTTCTATCAATTGCAAAACGTCAGGTACTGTTGATTCAGGGTTCTCGCCCTTGCTTATGTATAATGTAACTTTAGTGGACTTATAAACTTTTGAATCAGGAACCGGGGACTGATCATATATACTGTCCAGCGGCTGATCATCATTAAATTCATATATGATATTGTCCAATATCAGATCGAGGCTTTCTAAAATCTTTTCTGCATTGTCAAGATTCATTCCCGTAAGGTCAGGCATATCAAAAGTTTTTTTACCTTTACTTATATATAAGGAAATGCTTAATTTCTCACCGCTAAGTGACTCCAGTACGGTTCCTGCTTCCGGATTCTGTTTAAAGATAATGTCCTGGTTGTAGATATCGTTAAAATCATAAACTTCATCTACAACAAAAAATAAATTCTCAAATATTTGCTTTGCTTCTTCAAAACTAAATCCCACAACATCCGGTACTTCGACTTTATTGTGTATATTACAGATTTCTTTAGGTTCTTCTCCTTCAATAAATATCTTCCATTTAATGGTTTCTTCAGGGCACCAGAATGTAGTCAGGAGATCGGATTCAGTGCAAATTTTTATATCTATTAGCTCCTTTTCCGGACTTTTAAAATCTGAAACTGGTATATTCTCTAAAGCAGCACTCATGAATTCTCTCCATATATCTGCTGGGTAAGTTCCTCCTACCACAACTCTCTCGTTAATGGGTTCCATGGGCTGATTGGATTCCGTATATCCCATCCACACTACAGTGGCAAGATCGGGGGTATAACCTGCAAACCAGGCATCTTTAAAATCGTTTGTGGTTCCTGTCTTGCCGGCAGCCGGTCTGCCTATATCGGCCCCTCTGCCGGTTCCGCTCTCTATAACTTTACGTAAAATACTGGTTATAAAAGATGATACAGGCTCTTCAAGTACTCTGTGGTTTGATTCATTTTTATCGGGATCATATTCATACAAAATGTTCCCCTGGGAATCGGTTATCTTTAAAATACATACCGGCTGGCAGTAGAAGCCTCCTGATGCAAGGGTGGAAAATACCTTACTAAGATCAAGCGGGGTTACGCCTGTCTCGAGACCGCCAATGGCAATTGCGGGGTTATTTCCAATATCATAAATTTCCATATCGTTACATAATCTTTCCACATTATCGGCTCCAATTTCCATAATCAGCTGGGCATAAACAACATTTACGGAATTTATGGTAGCGTCTACTACAGTCATCTTGTCTTCAGTAAAATTCCTTCCATTATAATTAACGACCTCCCAATCAGGACCTTCTTCCATAGCTATGGTAATGGGCCCATTGGGATTAAAGGTATTATTAGGAGAAAAGTTCTGAATTATTGATTCTATCAGAACTAGTGTTTTAAATACGGATCCGGGCTGTCTTTTCCCCTGAGTTGCGACATTGAATTTACTGGTGCTGTAATCCTTTCCTCCAATTAAGGCATATATATAACCATTATCAGGATCAATACTTATAAGAGAGTAGGAAGGGCCGGGGTCTTCGGGAAAAACATTTTTTACAGCATTTTCTGCATTTTCCTGAAGGCTGATATCAAGGGTTGTATAAATTCTGAGTCCTCCTTTAAATACATCATAATCTGAAAATTTTTTATCATATAAATTTTGCTTTACATAATCTATAAAATATGGAGCTGTTCTGCTGCTGAATTGATCTGGTAAGGAATCTGAATATTCACTTATGACCACAGGTGTAGAAAGTGCATCAAGATATTCATCTGCACCGATTAATTTCTGTTCGTACATTAATTGAAGTACGAGATCTCTTCTGGTTTTTGCTTTCTCCAGATCATTAAAGGGTGAATATACCTCGGGAGTTCTTACCAGCCCCGCCAGTAAAGCTGACTGGGGGAGTGAAAGTTCGCTTGCTTTTATACCAAAATATGTCTCTGATGCTTTTTCGATTCCATAAGCTCCGGAGCCGAAATAAATGGTGTTTAAATACATTTCAAGAATTTTATTTTTGGTATAATTTCTTTCAAGCTGTATTGCAATTAAAGCTTCGTTGATTTTTCTGCGAAATGTTTTTTCAGGACTAAAATAAATATTTTTTACATACTGCTGGGTAATGGTACTGCCGCCCTGAGCCAGTTCACCGGATTTT
>CAZHOY010000283.1:0-2621 GCA_964534695.1 uncultured Actinomycetota bacterium
ATAATAAGGTTATTATAACAGAATAGTTACATACTGTCAAGGGATAATTACCTTATTTAAATCTAATTTTTGATTTTTTACCGACTTTGTCCCTGAGGTAATACAGTTTGGCCCTTCGGACTATACCTTCGCCAATCTTTTCTATGGATTGGATTACAGGAGAATTTAAAAGAAATGTTCTTTCAACGCCTACATTATTAAAAGAGATTTTCCTTACTGTGAATGTTTTGTTGATGCCGGAACCTCTAATCTTTATTATTATTCCTTCAAAGATCTGAATCCTGTCCTTATTCTCTTCGCTTATTTTTATTTTAACTCTTACCTTATTCCCGGAATTAAATTCAGGTAAATCCGTTTTAAGATATTTGCTCTCTATTTTGTCTAATTTATTCATTTAATACTCCAGCCCGTCTCTTTTTCAATCTAAAAGAACCAAACAAATATAATGAATTTAACTGTCTTTGTCAAATAAATCAGGCCTTTTTGATCTGGTTATTTCTATTGATTTTTTCTCCCTCCACTTCCGGATATCTTTATGGTTCCCGCTTAAAAGAATACGGGGGACAGGCATCTTTCTAAAAACAGGGGGCCTTGTATACTGGGAATAATCAAGCAGATTATTTTCAAAAGACTCTGTTTCTAAAGATTCTTTTTTCCCAACCACACCGGGTAGTAATCTTATTACTCCATCTATTGCTACCATTGCCGGAATTTCACCGCCGGTCAGTATGTAATCACCTATGGAAATTTCCTCATCCACCAGTAATTCTACTGCTCTCTGGTCAATACCTTCATATCTTCCGCAAATTAATATTATATTTTCAAGATTTGAAAGGTGTTTTAATTTGCTCTGGTTTAATCTCTCACCTCCGGGGGTAAGCAATATTGTTTTTTGCTTTTCTTTTTTTCTGATTTTATTCTTCCTTTTAATAAAAGTTACAGCCTTGGCCAGCGGTTCCGGCATTAATATCATACCGACACCACCGCCATATGGCCTGTCATCAACCCTGCCGTGCTTATAGCTGGAAAAATCCCTTAAATTATATACATTCAGCTGGCATATATTTTTCTTAAAAGCTTCCTTTATTATGCCGAACCTGGTTATATCACCAAATATCTGTGGGAAAATAGTTATTACATCTATTTTTAACATTTTAATTATAAAAAGATTTTAAAATATGAAATGCAAATCTAAATATATTCAGGAACCTTTTTTAATAATATCATTCTTTCTCTTAAATTTATGCTCTCAATATAACTTTTGATGACGGGGATATATAGAATGCTGCCCTTTATTCCTTTTACTCTGAGATCCTTATTCTCTATCTTTACTTTTAAATTATCATTGGACATCAGTTTTTCCACCGCTATCGCTTTGCCGATAAAAACTTTGTCTCTGGTATAGACCCTGCAGCCTATTATATCATCCACCCAGTATTGGTCTCTTTTAAGCTTAGGTCCATCGCTGGTATGCCTGAAAATATTTACACCTTTAAATTCTTCGGCACTGCTTCTGTCATTTATCTGTTTGAATTTGATTATGAGGACGAGAGGCTTTCTTCCCTCTTTCAGCCTGACACTTTCGACCTCCGCCTTACTTATGCACTTCCGGTCAAAAAAAAGAACATCTCCCCTTTTAATAGTTTTGGGATAATCAGTAAGCAACATCACATTTACTTCTCCCTTTATTCCATGCGGCTTACTAATTATCCCAATTAACCTTGCATCTACATTTATTTCCGACATTTACTATGCCTGTTTAAAATAAATCTATCTATATTTATATATTAAATTTTCAATCCATAATCTTTACAATAGAGGACTTGCCCCTTTTAGCAGATGCAGCTCTCAAAATAACCCTTAGAGCATTTGCGGTTCTTCCTTTTTTACCAATCACTTTTCCCAGATCATCTTCTGCAACTTTTAACTTGAAAATCACTGTTTTGTCATCTTCCTCCTCTTCCTCAATTTCAACGTTATCCGGGCTGTCAACCAACTCTTTTACTATGTACTCCAGTAGTTCTTTCACTGTTTACCTCCAGTCTAAATTGTAATAACTACTTCTTTAAACCAATTTTATCAAAAAGTTTCTGAACCGTATCTGTCGGTTTTGCACCTTTTTTAATCCAATCAACAGCTTTATCCTTATCTACTTCTACTTTGGATGGATCACATTTGGGGTCATATGTTCCTATTTTTTCAATAAATCTCCCATCTCTCGGTGACCTAATGTCTGCTACTACAATCCTGTAAAAGGGTTGTTTCTTCGAACCAATTCTGGTCAATCTGATCTTTACACTCAATGGAACCTCCAAATTTTATCAACATATAGCTTTGTGCTTTCATAATTATATATTTTTCTATAAAACTTGCAAAACATTTTTTTAGTTAGAAATTTCCAAAAGGCATATTAAATTTACCTTTTGTGCCTGAAAACTGCTTCAGCATCTGTCTGGTTTTACTAAACTGCTTGAGCAATCTGTTTACTTCCGATACCGAACTGCCGCTTCCCTTCGCTATTCTCTTTTTTCTGCTGCCATTGATTATATGGGGCTTGCGCCTTTCTTCTACAGTCATGGAATTGATTATGGCTTCTATCCGATCCAGGTGAGAATCATCAA
>CAZHOY010000284.1:0-2620 GCA_964534695.1 uncultured Actinomycetota bacterium
ATGATTATATTTCTTTTATTCATCTGAATATTACAATATAAGATTTGGTAATCTCTGATTATTATAAAAGTTATTTTTAACCTTGGCTATGAGTTGTTCAAAATATTTGACTAAAATCTTCAATTGATATATATTTTCTAAATGATTTTTTAAGGAGGTAACAGGTACATGCCTATATACAGTTATAGATGTAGTAAGTGCGGCAGAACTTTTGATAAGTTTCAAAAAGCAAATGGAAACAAAAATATAAAATGTATTTATTGTAATTCCGAAACTCACAGAATATATTCACCTGCGGGTATAATTTTTAAAGGGTCTGGATTCTACACCACGGATTATAAATTAAGTTCCAGAAGTTCAAGCAGTAATATCAGTGTTTCAAAGAATAAAGAGAATCATAATAAAAAGCTAAAAGCCGAATCTTCAGGTGAAAAAGTAGCCAGTTCAGTGCCTGATAAAAAATAAGCAGAGATTAGCGCCACGGAGATCAGAGTATCCTCGATTAATTTTATAATTTACTGCTGATTATTATAATTATGATTTTCTTATTAATTATATCTATATTATTAATATGGCTGCATGCATATAGTTTAAGATTTATGATCAGAGCCGGCAATGATCCTGGCGGTACAAAAGATATAAAAAAGCTTGACTATATAACTGAGGTAGAAAAAAATATTTCATTTAAATCTTTTTCTTTAATATTATCTCTGGCTGTAATAATAATAATAAATTTACTAGAAATAGGTTATTTCATTTACAGCAATTACTTTTTTAATGATTTGATTGTGACAACTGGAAGCGCTATACTTGTTGGATATACTTTATATTCTGTGGTAAAATTTTTACCAGAGTTTAGAAATTTTATAAGTAAGCCTTTCAGTTATTTAATGGGTAGGAATCAGGGTTTTGAGAGTGTTTTAAATTATATTATGGTTCCCCTGGAAATTGTTTTTTGTTCTTATATAATTGTAAAAATCTTTATTAAATTTATAATTTTAGGTTAGATTAAATATGAGAGGGAAGAAAATATTTATAATTTATATGACCGCTTGTTTTTTACTGGTATCCGTAATTAATGTTTCGTGTTTTATATTCGGCAGTGGACAGGAACTGGAACCGGTTCAGAATATTGAAACTGCAGAAGAAACGGCCGGCGGTTCGGAAACTGATATTGATGCTCTGATGGAGAATGAGGAGTTTATAGAAACCTTTAATAGTTTCTTTTATCCGGCTTCCACAGTTATCAAAGCAGAACAAGTACAAGGCGATGAAAATTTAATTTTTATACTACTGGAATCAACAGAAGATTTTAAAGATGTAGAAGATCATTATAGAAATAAAAAAGTCCAGTCAATATGGAGCAGATCCGAGATATTTGAAAAAAGCTCGGAGGAAGTTGAAGAAGAATTTCTTGATTCGGGCAGTGAAAACATACCTGTTTCCATATTTACATATTCTAACACAGAAAAAGATAAGGTTGCTAAAATCTTAATCAAGGGTCTGCAAGAGAATAGAACACAAATAATGATTATTTACTGGAACCTGCAGTAAGTAACTAAATGGAAGACCATAAAACCTTGAATTCAAACGTTTACACTGTAAGTGAACTCAATTCAGACATAAGAAAAAATCTTGAATCAAACTATTCGGATATATGGTTGGAAGGGGAAGTCAGTAATTTTTATTTCCACGATAGAAAGCATATGTACTTTGATTTGAAGGATGAAGAGTCTAAAATCAAAGTGGTTATGTTCCACCGCTATAATAGAAATCTTATTTTTGACATAAAAGAAGGTCTGCATATTTTAATCAATGGGTATATTTCTGTTTATGAAAAAAGAGGAGAGTATCAGGTAGTAGCTCTTGATGCCAGGCCTGTAGGAAAGGGCTCTCTGATCATGGCTTTTGAGCGTCTGAAACAGGAATTAGAGGGAAAGGGATATTTTGATCATATACATAAAAAAAAGATCCCTCTTATTCCGGGCAAAATAGGAATAGCCACTTCTATAGGCGGTGCGGTAATAAGAGATATTATTTCTGTTCTTAAGCGGAGATTTAATAATTTCCATCTTGTCTTAAGAGATGTCAACGTCCAGGGAATTACTTCAAGTGATGAAATCTGTGAAGCCATAGATGATCTGTGTGAGTACGGCGTGGATGTGATCATACTGGCCAGGGGAGGAGGTTCGCTGGAAGACCTGTGGGCATTTAATACTAAAAAGATAGCCGAAAAAATATTTAACTGTTCCGTACCTATAATTTCAGCAGTGGGGCATGAAACAGATTACACCATCTCAGATTTTGTGGCGGATAAACGTGCCTCCACTCCTTCAGTTGCAGGAGAGGTAGTCATATTGGATAAGACAGCAGTAACGGAAAATCTGAAAGAAATGAGAAAAAGAATTAAAAATTTGGTGAAATCGAAGATATATATATTTAAAAAAGAGATTAAGTTTTTAACCGGCAGGAAAATTTTTAAACAACCAGAGACCATACTGGATGGATTTAATCAGGCTGCCGATGAAACCCGTATCAGACTGGTGGAAAATATAAAGGGGATTATTGCGGCCAGAGTGAGGACAGTATCAGATTATGCACGGCTGATAGATAAAAAAGA
>CAZHOY010000285.1:0-2600 GCA_964534695.1 uncultured Actinomycetota bacterium
CTTTATTCAAGATTTGAACGTGAATTCGGATCCAGGGTTTGCGTCTATCATTCCAATATGAGCGAAGCGGAAAGATACGAAAGATGGCTGGATATATGGGAAAACAGATTTGACATAATAATCGGGACCAGGTCTGCGGTTTTTACCCCTGCCGACAGTCTGGGCGTAATTATACTGGATGAGGAGCATGACCCTTCCTACAAAGAAGGAACCCTGGTCAGGTACAACACCCAGGATGTAGCCATTAAACTAGGAGAAATACTTGATATTCCTGTGGTTCTGGGCAGTGCCACACCATCTGTTGTCACCAGGTACAGAGCGGAAAAAGAAAAAGATTTTACCCTGTTAAATATTCCGATTAAGGCCAGGAGCACAAGTTCTCTGGAGGTGGAGGTAGTTGATTTAAAACGTATAGACCGCTCAAAAGAAGATACGGTTATAACCGGCAGATTATTTACTGCAATAAGAAAAGAACTGGAAAAAGATAATAAGGTAATTATTTTTTTAAACAGAAGGGGATACAGTAATTTTGTCATATGCAGTAAGTGCGGCAGTGTGCCTAAATGCACTGCCTGCGATCTTTCTTTTAACTACCACAGCGACCGCAGGAAACTGGTTTGCCACCACTGCGGAAGGGAACAAAATTATACGGGAAAGTGCCCGGTTTGTGGTGCGGACAGCATCTTTTTATACGGTACCGGGATACAGAGGGTCCAGTCCAAACTGCAGGTCAGGTTTAAAGACATACCCATACTGAGAATGGATTCAGATGTAACCTCAAAGAGAAAATCCCATCAAGAAATACTTGAAAAATTCATTTCCCCCGGAAGATCAATTTTAATCGGGACCCAGATGGTTGCAAAAGGCCTGGATATTGGAGATGTTACTCTGGTAGGGGTTATTAATTGTGACAGTATGCTGGCACTTCCTGACTATCATATGAATGAGAGAGTCTATCAGCTGATTACACAGGTTTCGGGAAGAGCGGGAAGGGAGAAAAAAAAGGGCAGGGTGATAATACAGACCTATAATCCCGGAAGCAATGTTATGAAGAACATATTGGAAATGGATTACGAATCATTTTACCGGCAGGAACTGGCTAACAGGAAAGAACTCTTCTATCCTCCCTTTTCCAATTTAGTGAACATAATAGTTTCCGGTAAACAGGAAGATAAGGTAAAGAAAAATATTAAACAATTATTTGCGGAAATCAGCAGAGTGATTAAAATAGGTAATAGCATTCTTGGCCCGGCTCCTGCGCCTTTTCATAAAGTGAATTTATTTTACAGGTGGCATATAATGATAAAATCAGGGGATATAGAAGATTTGAGTGAAAGGCTGGCTGAAATATTAAAAAGATTTAAAAAATTCAGTGAGAATAAAATAATTATAGATGTTGATCCGGTATGGATCTTATAAGATTACGAGGAATTTAAAATGGCGGTTAAAGAAGTTAGAAAAATTGGGGATCCGGGTTTAAGGGAAAGAAGTAAAGAGGTAGAAAAAATAGACCGTAAGCTCAGGCAGCTGGTAAAGGATATGACTGATACCATGAATGAGACCGGTGGAGTGGGTTTTGCCGCTCCGCAGATAGGAGTAACCAGAAGAGTAATTATTGTTAATATTGGCGGGAAGATACAGGCCTTTATCAATCCTGTAATTAAGGTTCTGGATGGTAAAAAAATGGAAGGTGATGAAGGCTGTCTTAGCATATATTCCATAAAAGGTTTTGAGGTAAAAAGATTTTCCAAAATCAAAGTAAAAGCAAAGGACCTGCAAGGTAATAATGTAACGCTGGTAACCGAAGGTTTGCTGGCAAGAATATTTCAGCATGAAGTGGATCATCTAAACGGGATATTATATATGGACCATCTTGATAAGAAATCAAAGAGTGAGCTCCTGTCCAGGATTAACGATTTAAAATTAAATATAGAGCAATAGGAGGAGTTGATTGAATATAGTATTCTTCGGATCTTCCGAAATCTCGGTTCCTTTCCTGGAAGGAATATACAGCTCCAGGCATAAAATATCTCTGGTTGTAACTACTGCAGACAAACCTGCCGGCAGAGGAAGAAAGACTGTTCCCAATATAGTAAGGAAAAAGGCCGCCGAACTGGGAGTAGAATTAATCCAGATTGAAAAGTTTGATGATTTTTTTTTAAAAGAATTTAAGAAATTGAAATTCGATGCCGCAGTAGTGGTTTCTTTCGGCAGGATATTTCCTGAAGGGATATTTAAACTAACTGCTGCCAGGTGGTTTAATATGCACCCTTCGCTTTTACCCAGGTACAGAGGTCCCACGCCTATCATAAGCACACTTTTGAACGGGGATGATGTTGGTGGCATCAGTATAATCGAGGTTGTAAATGAGGTGGATGCTGGGGGAATATATGCCCAGGTAAAATTTAGAGTGGAAAAGGATGATAACGGAGACAGTCTTGAGCAGAAATCTATAAAATTCGGGATCCCTCTTATTATAGCAGTACTTGATCTGGTGGAAAGCAAAAACCTGAAACCCTATCCCCAGGATAGTGATAATATAGTATACAGTCATAAAATAACCAAAGAGGATTTAAAAATAAACTGGAACACGGGTGCTC
>CAZHOY010000286.1:0-2572 GCA_964534695.1 uncultured Actinomycetota bacterium
AAATTTAACCTAAAAATTTTCTTAACAAGAGCGTATCTTCCATTTCTATTATTTAAAAGTAAATATATAATTAAGTATTTTTTAAAATAATGAGAACAAAAAAATTATTTCATTCGTATGTGTTATTGATTTTTTTTACTACTTATTTGTTTGATACTTTTTGGTTGTTGCGTTGAGAAAGAATATAAAGTAACTATTTATAGAGATAAAGATTATCTAAAATCATTAAGCGATGAAGAGATAAAAATTTTCAATAAAATGTTAAACATATTATGTATCTGAAATTATAAATTTTTCTAAAGGTAGAATAAGTTTTATTGATTGTAGTGATAAAGAACACTATATATCAGCTAATTTAATAGAAGTAGAACAAATTCAGTAACTAAACACATTTCTGATTTTTATATTAAAGAAGTACAAAGGTATACAAGCAATAGAGTTGTTATCTATATACGGTTTGATAATAATATAAATTGGATATCTGCTATATTTTTATTTTATATAAAATAGGATGTCTTTAAAAGCTAATAGATAGTATAGATTTTAAATTGACCAGCTCCTTTAGAATATGGTTCGAAATTTCGCAACTCGGGCCAGCCAATTATCTTTCTTTATATAAATTTCAATAACTACCAATTTGTAATAATAGTTATATAATAAATTCAATAATTACTTTATGGGGGACCCTCAATCTGACTGTAAGCTATTTTAAAGAATTCAGGCAGGAGTTTATTATTATAATGCCAACGTAGAAAAGGTGTAAGATTTATTAAAATTGCAATAGGGAGCATACCAAACAGAAGAAATAATTCAATGTGCCTATATCTTAAAAAGCAGAATACTATAAATATAATATCTGGAATTATAATTAGTTTTATTACTCCTGCAAGGAAAGGATTTCTTATATAGAATGGTTTTTTGATCTTATTATTTTTATAATAAAATTTTGATGGATTTGACTGTAATTCATATATAATTTTATTTATTTTTTAATAGAAACAATTAAATCTTTTTTCAATCTTATATAATTTTCAAATAAGGTGCAATATAATCAAATGTATTTAAACTAAAAAAATAAAATATTAAGTATCATTTAGAAGAATAATTTTTATCCCATCACTCAACTTACTATTTATTTTATTGTTTATCAAATCATCGATTTGAACTTTCAATTATATTTTCTTCATCTTTTAACAGCCCGTATAGACAGTATACCTTTTGGTCAATTGTTTTATCTATTTCACTAATATCATATTCTAGATTTCTTATTTTTTCCTGCTTTTCTAAAAACCATTCTCTAAATTCTTCTCTTTTTTTTATAGTTAAATCAAATCCTTTTATTTGAAGTTTATTTGTTAGTTCCAACCAATCTAAATTGAGTAATTCTTCTACCTTTTTTATTTTTTCTGGTAATTTAAACTCTGATGATAAGATATCTGAACTATTTTTTAAGATATCAAGCTTTTTTTCAAATCTATCTATCAATTTATTGACTAAGGTTTTAATTTCAATTTTAATATCATCTCCGTTATTCTTAATTGGAAGCACTTTTATTTGAGGAGCCTGGAATTGCAGATAACCACCAGACATTCTTAGAGCATTAAAACATTCATTATAAAAGAAATTCATAAGTTTAGAGTTAATAATACCTAATAAAAATTCTAAAGGATACTCTTCAAATGGATCATAAACACAATTAGTATTTATAGATGCATACTCGCCTGATTTGTCTAAAAATACTTCAATTTTATTTGAGATTTTTGCAAATATTATTTTTGGTGATCTATAAATGTGTAATCTATGTTTACTCAATTTTAAAGTATTTATATTTAATTTTGGTTTTAGGAATTTTTCCCCCTTATTTGACATTTCCTTATAACCCCACAACGGAAGATATCTATCAATTGTTCCAGTATTTACTATAGTCATTCCTTCAATTGAATTTTCTAAAATATATTCTGAAAATTCATCAGATTCAGCTGCAGTAGACGTTGCAGAAACTTTAGCTATTTTATTAATTTGTGTAGAATTTTTTAATATTTTTATAATAAGATCAGGGTGTTTTGATAAAACTAAAGAAAACATATGGTCAGGCAAGATTTCTAATACCTCACTTGATAATTGAGCTTCTTTCATAATTTGATTTGTGATATCTAAGCATTCTTTTATTTTGAAATAATATTTTTTGGGATTAGTTTTTTGGAGGACTGTAATTATAGGATAGACAGCAGGATCTTCAAAAACTTTTATCTTTGAAAAGTCTAATATTTCCAATAATTTACAATTATTTTTTATATATTTACGTAGCCCCTCACCATAAGGAGCAGATAAATATTTATTTGGTGTAATGTATGATAATATTCCTTTTTCATTTAACAACTTTATTCCCTGTTCAAAAAATAAAATATAAATATCATAAGTTCCAACAGCAGAATTGAATTTATTTTTCCAATAAATTTTTATATTTTTTCCAAATTGTTTTGTAAGTTGTAGGGAACTTATGTATGGGGGATTTCCAATTATGACATCAAACCCACCATTATTTATAATATTTCTAAATTCAAATTTCCAT
>CAZHOY010000287.1:0-2544 GCA_964534695.1 uncultured Actinomycetota bacterium
GAGCAGATGCTCCTGTACTATTTGCTGCAACTCTAAATCAGGTGGATATTGATAGAGGTTATACGGGATGGACTCAAAATGACCTTATAAAAAAGATCAAGGAAGAGTCTTACAGGATTGCCTATAACGGACCTATCGCGGTAGGCGTAGACCATGGAGGTCCCTGGGTAAAGGATAAGCAGACTATTGAGAAATGGAAGCTTGAACGTTCAATGGATTGGACTAAGAAATCATTTGAAGCTGCGGTATCAGCGGGGTTTGATCTGATTCATGTAGACACTACAGTAGATATCTTCAAAAAGATCGAAATAAATGAAGTTGCCGAAAGGACTATAGAACTGATATCCCATGTCGAAACTTTTAGAAAAGAAAGAGGATTAAAACCCATCTCTTATGAAGTCGGCACTGAGGAAGTTCACGGAGGACTTGTAGATATAAGTATCTTTAAGAAATTTCTTAACCTTTTAAAGGATGGCTTAAAGAGGAAAAAGCTGGAAAAAATCTGGCCTGTACTCATAGTTGCCAAAGTTGGGACGGATCTCCATACTTCCACTTTTGATCCAGATATTGCAAGAGAAGCAGTGAATATTGTAAGAAAGTATGGTTCTTTTATTAAAGGTCATTACACTGATTTTGTAAATAATCTAAAAGATTACCCTAAAAGTGGAGTTGGAGCAGCTAATGTAGGCCCTGAATTTACTTTGATGGAATTTGAAGCATTGGAACAGCTGTCCCTGATAGAAGATAGATTATATAAAAGTAATAGAATTAGCGTTAAATCGGATTATATAAATATTCTGGGAAAAGCTGTGTTTGATTCCGGAAGATGGAAAAAGTGGCTGCTAGATGACGAGAAGGATTTTAACAGTATTGAAAAAGATAGAAAAAGATGGATTGTCAAGACCGGTGCTAGATATGTTTGGGCAAATCCAGAGATAAAATGCTGCCAAAACAAGCTATTTACAAATCTAAGATCTAATGGAATCGATGGTGAGAATATAGTTTTAAATAATATTGAAAAAGGAATGGATAAGTATTTTAGGGAATTTAATCTGTTAGACCTTAATTCAAGGTTGGAGATTAGGTAGAACCAACTACTAGATAGAGGTTATTTATTTTGTAATGATTTGAGAAATTAATATCTTTATAAATTTAATGATATTCTAATTACAGATTATATATTACAGGGAGGAAAAAAAGAAAATGACTAAAGATAACGATAAAGCAGAAAGTAATTTTCGTCTAGTCATTATTGGTGCTGGAATCCATGCCGAGACTAATACCTATCCCAGTTTGACAAATCATCTTTTAGAGCATGTTGAAAAGCTGGCAGTTTGTGATCTTGATGAGGCAAAAGCTAAAAAAATGGCAGCTACGAGTGGATTCAAAAATACCTATTCGGATTTCAGGGAGATGCTGCAGAAGGAAAAGCCAGATGGAGTGATAGTATGTGTCAATGCTAAGTTGCATCCCGGGATAGTTATAGAATGTCTAAAAATGGGAGTTAATGTATTAGTGGAAAAACCTCCTGCTCGTACTGTAGAGGAAGCAAAGGAAGTACTGGCTGTTTCTCAATCAACAGGCAAAATAGTGATGGTAGCTCATCAGAAAAGGCACGCTACTGTTTATAAAAAAGCCAAAGAAATCGTAAGTGATAGAGAAAATTTTGGCAACCTGGTCCAAATAGAAGCAAAAATGCATGGCATGAATTGGTTTCCTACTACTTTTACTTGTTTAATGGAGTGGCAAATCCATAATATTGATCTTCTGCGGGCATTTGGGGGAGATATCGCAGAAATATCTGTCATGTCTCAGAGCTTAACAGATAATGCAGCATCGCTAGTATTACTGCTTAAGTTTGATAATGGCGTAGTGGGTACAGTAGGCTGGGGAACTTTCGGAGGGCCAGGGCCTTATTGTGAGAGATTGGAGGTTGTAGGGGATAGAGGGAAAGGTGTAATTGTGAAAAATGCCTATGACTTGGTTTACTATGATGGATCTTGGGGCCAAAGGTGGGCTCCTGATTGGAACCCCAATTTAGGTAATCAAAGCCATGTTTTAAATGGATATGTAGGGGAAATCCTGCATTTTATTGAATGTGCAAAAAATAACATAATTCCTTCTCCATCAATTGAGGATGGCGTTAAGTCTTTAGAAGCGATTTATGAAATTGCCCGTCAGGCAGGAATTACACCTGAATGGAAATTCACACCTAGCAGGTACTAAACTTTATGCAGAAAATGAAAAGATTCATTATTTAATTACTGCGAAAGTCTGTATGATAGTGAATTTGTGAATATTGATATTTATGGAGGAATAAGATTTTTTAAATGGGTATATGAAAATGGAAACAAAATATCTTTTGGGAATAGATTTAGGTACCAACAGCGTTAAGACGATTTTAATCGACTCTAACGGCAAGGTTGTAGGAAATGCATTATGCGAATATCCGACAAATTATCCATACCCGGAATGGGTGGAACAGAACCCAGAGGATTGGTATTCTACTTTTAAAAATACTTTCACCAAGATGATGAAAAAAGT
>CAZHOY010000288.1:0-2506 GCA_964534695.1 uncultured Actinomycetota bacterium
GGTCAGCTCTATTCTCCCCAAAATTTTTTAAGCCTATACCGTAAACCAGGTTTATCTGCTCGGCAGAAGTATACTTTGTTGCAGCTATAATGGTTATATCTTCTGCATTTCTACCAATTTTTGTGCAAATCCTGTTTATATCATTTTTTAAGCCGGCAATATTTTTTTTTAATTTAAAAACCTTCTCTTTAAATCCTTTTTCATCTACCATAACTTAAACTGCTATCCTGATTTAATAATTGCCACTCCTGCCTGTCTGCCTGTTATCTTATCCCTGCGGTATGAAAAAAAATCAGAATTACAGCAGGTACACTCCTCACAATCCGAAATATTTTCTTGGTTAATTCCTAATCTTTCCAGCTGTAAATAATTGATCTTTACCAGATCTAAGAAAAAATTATTATTTCTTTTTGAAAAAAAGTCTTTATTTCCAAATTTTTCAATAAATTTTTTAAGTATAAAATCTTCAACCATATAACAGCAGCTCCTGATACTGGGCCCGAAAGAAACAAATATATTTTTATTTTTACTCTTGAATCTCTCCCTCATAAATAAAATTGTCTTAAAAATTACTTCATTTAGAGTTCCCTTCCATCCAGCATGAACAGCTGCAACTACTCTCTTAAAAATATCAGCTATAAGTATCAGATTGCAATCTGCCCCCATGACCATTACCGGGGTATCCTGTAAGCTGGTAATTATGCAGTCTGCTTCTTCTGAAATATTATCCGATTTAAGCTCTTTATTTTTATCAATATTCAGTACTGCAGTTCCATGAACCTGTCTTGCGGAATATATTCTTTCTAATCCCTTCAGTCCGATTTTTTTTAAAATCATTTCTCTGTTTCTTCTAACATTATTACCGTCATCACCCACCCGATAATCGACATTCAATGACCTAAACTTACCACTGCTGAACCCACCATACCTGGTAGTAAAACAAAAAATTATTCCATTATTATTCTTTAATTGAGAGCATATATATAAAGGAAAATTACCCGACAATATCTTTTTTACGATTATCATTTAAAGTAAATTATTTTTTATTCTTTCTCAGGAAAGTCGGTATATCAAGATAATCATCTTCCCCTAAAGATCTGAGGTCTTCTTCCGTTATTTTCTTAACGTCTTCTTTTTTACCTTTTCCGGATAATATATCTTCTTCAAATTCATATAATTTTTTATCCGGTTCCTTGACCTTCTTCTCTCCACTTTCCTTTTTTGTTTTCTGTACCTTGTCAGATCTAAATCCGGTAGCAATAATAGTAACCTTTACCCTGTCGCCCATGCTTTCATCCACAACAGCACCAAAAATAATATTCGCATGCGGGCCGGAAGCATTCCTTATAATTTCTGCTGCTTGATTTACCTCAAAAAGCTTCAAATCAGGACCACCGGATATATTTAATAAAATTCCATTTGCCCCTTCTATAGAGGTTTCTATCAGGGGGCTGCTGATTGCATTTTGAGCGGCTTTAATGGCTCTGTTTTCACCATTTGCCATCCCGTCTCCTAGAATGGCGTTACCCGCGTTTTTTATTATTGCTTTTACATCTGCAAAATCCAGATTAATCAGCCCCGGCAGGGTAATTAAATCGGTAACTCCCCTGACACCTGCCTTGAGAACATTATCTGCAAGCCTGAAAGAATCGATCAGTGTGGTATTATCATCGGCTATTTGCAGCAGCTTATCATTGGGTATGATTATGAGAGTATCCACCTTATCTTTTAAATTTTCGATACCTTCTTCAGCCTGCATGATCCTTTTTCTACCCTCAAACGTAAAAGGTCTGGTAGCAACTGCGATTGTAAGACAACCAGCTTCCCTGGCAGCAGCTGCAATAATAGGAGCTGCACCGGTTCCGGTTCCTCCTCCTTCACCCAATGTGAGAAATATCATATCTGCATCCTTTACCACCTCTTTTAAGGATTCTATGGATTTCTCGGCAGCCATCCTGCCAATTTCAGGATCAGAACCCGCACCCAGACCACTTTCACCTATTAATACTTTCCTATCAGCGCTTGACATCATAAGAGCCTGCGCATCAGTATTTATGGCCACAAATTCACATCCGGTTAAATTATCTTCCATCATTCTGTTAATTGCGTTACTTCCTCCACCGCCTACTCCTATAACCCTTATAACTGCATAATAACTCTTATCAAAATTTAAACTCACATTTATCCCCTACCTTCATTCTTTAAAATTTTTGTTATAAATTCTCTGAATTTACTTATAAAACCGGTATGCCAATCTCTCTTCTCGCCGGCCTTTCCAAGACCCAGATAACTTTCCAGCTGGAAAGCGTATTTTAACAAACCCACACCAGTAGAATAAATGGGGTTATTGATTACCTCTGAAGGTCCGTCAACATCATAGGGGACTCCCAATCTTACCGGCATATCAAAAATTGAATTTGCCAGCGCCTTTACACCTTTCAGCAGTGATGTCCCTCCGGTTATAACCAGACCGCACGGCACCTCATGCATAAAATTATAACCTTCA
>CAZHOY010000289.1:0-2500 GCA_964534695.1 uncultured Actinomycetota bacterium
ATTATGATAAACAGGATTTTTATTAAAGAAATCAACAAAGTAGTAAATATAACTTAATGAGTCAGCTCCTGGGTGGAGTGGCCAGCCAATCCATAAAGCCGTATGGAGTATAAGGGTTGAGGGAATTATTACTGTAATGAATTTCCAATCTTCCTTTATATTTTTAAATGTATTTGTTCGGATACTATATTTTTTTAATTCCATTAATTAAAAAGAATGAGAATATTTTTGTATATTAATATATTAATTAAAATTCTATATAAAAAGGACAGTGATATCAATAAAATATATCGATGTTACAAAGATATATTAATTTTTTATAATTAATAATGTTGATTAGAAACTTTTACAATTTTTTACAATTTTATTTCTAGAATTATTTTTATACACCTATTCTTATATGTTGCTATTTTTTATGATTTAATCTATCTTAAATTGAAAGTTCTGGTAAAATTTCCATAAAGCATGTTCGTGTTCATAATAAATACTTATTTAAGGGTAAACGATGCAGAAGGATCATATCTTAACTGATTATGATTTTAATAACAGAATTTTTAGATTTTTAATCTTTTCAGCTTTTTTCGTAATATTTTTTTTATACCATAGAAATGTTATTTATGACAGATTGGAATTATTATATGCAGTTAACACCCTGATACTGGTTATATTTATTATTTCCATTTACAGAATTAAAATAGGCTTATATATTTTCATCTTTTTTATTCCGCTTTTAAGTTCTCTTACTACTATTCTTGGTATAAAGAGTGTGTATATTATACTCTTTCTATTCTTTTCACTTTTTTTAGGATTTCTTGTTGACAAAGCTGAAAATATTGAGAATAAGCTATACCCTTATAAATTTAATTTATATTATGAACAGGAAATTGCGCTTACTGTGTTTACATTTATATTGGTTATCTTAATATCAAGTGCAATAACTATCTACCGTTACTCAAATTTTGTACCCTTTCTGTCTACAAAATATCATGACCTTATAATAAATATAAACGGAACAAGATCCAGCGGGTCTATATTATGGACCATAAAGTTTCTCTTTAACTATACAATAGGATTTGGTTTATTATTTGTAATTTTTAATACTTTTAGGCATGTCAGAGATATTATAAAAGCAGTTATTGTAATAATTGCTTCAAATGTAGTTTTCTTTGCAGTCGGATTTTATCAGTGTTTCTTTTATCCAACCTTTGGAAACTTCAGACACTGGGCTGAAGTGCACCGTATTAATGCTACTTTTACTGACCCTAATTCACTTGGAAACTATATAATACTACTTTTCCCTTTATACATTATATTACTTATTTATTATAAAAAGTGGTATCAGAAATTATTATTTACTACTCTACTTGCTGGTTTTTTGCTTATAACTTTATTTTCAGGTTCAAGGACTGCAATGATAGGAATAGTAGTAGCACTTATTGCATTTACAATTATTGGAACTATTAGATTGGCAAAACTGCTGGTTATAAAAAGCAGGACATCAAAAAAAATAAAATGTTTTTCAATAACCTTAGCTTTACTAACTTTAGTAATAATTATTATTTTTATCTCACTTTTTACTACTCTAATGATAAGCCGTGTTGAACTAAAGGATATGTATCGGCCGCCAAAAACAAATGTTGCTTTATTTGATAGAACTGTAGATACAGTCTGGATGAGTTACAATGTCTACAGGCAGGCTGGTTTTATCGAAGCATTTAAATCAGTTTCTTCAGAGAGGCATTTTATATGGGCTCAGGCTTTAAATATGTTCAGGGATTATAAAATTACCGGTGTGGGATTGGGAAGTTTTATAATTGAACTGCCTAATTATTACCAGATAAATAATTCAGCAGTAAAATTAGTTGATTATACAGGAAATTATTATCTTCAGATCTTATCAGAATTGGGCCTGCCGGGACTGATATTAATACTTCTAATTTTCTTTCTGATAACAAAAAAAGTATTTTATTATTACAAGAAGCAAAGGGTGAGGAGTAAAAAGGATAGGTCAGATTGGTTTTTGACTGGTTTTTTCATTTCTTTTGTCTCTATGGTGATACTATTATTTTTAGGCCCGCATACCAATTTCAATGAAATTCAGTTTTCGTTCTGGTTAATTATTGGGCTGATGCTTACTTTTATAAAAGTTGAAGAATCTGGATTTTCTAATTTGAATCATAATAAGGCAGGAAATTATAAAAGTTCTAGTTCCTTAAATATTGTCAGACGAATTAGTCTGGACCTAAGGCAGAGGATAAGTCTTATACTAATTATATTAATCTTTTCAGGTAGTTTTTTTATCAGTTTCCGGACAGATCTTTCTATAAATATCAGACAGAATGTGGTTGGCTGGGAAAACACATATGGATTTTATAATGAGGAAATTATAGAAGGTCAAAAAATAAGGTGGACAGCAATTGATGCCATCCAGGTAATAGAAAAAAGGGGAGAAAAGCTTATTGTTCCTGTAAAGGATTCTGATCCTTCCGGTCATCTGCTT
>CAZHOY010000290.1:0-2462 GCA_964534695.1 uncultured Actinomycetota bacterium
TATTGGGAATGGAATATGTATAAGAAAAATAAACTGCTTAGCTTAAGTAAAGTATCAAGGTGCAAGGATATGTTCTGTCCTAACTGCAGGGCTGTAAATGTATATAAGGCAATAGTAAATTTTAGCAGTGGTTTTAGGAAAATGTTAGCTTACCAGTATAATCCGTATCTAATGACTTTAACTGTTCCTAATATAAAAAGAGAAGAACTAAGTAGTGAGATAGTAAAGATGAATAAGGCATTTGTAAAGTTTTGGAGATGGCTGTATAAGCCATTTAGTAAAAATGGTAGTTACTACGGAGGATATAAAGATAGACTGTTTGATGCTATGGGTGCAGTAAAAGTATTGGAAGTAACTTTACAGAGATCAAACTGGAATTATTTTAATCTTCATTTTCATGTGATTATATTTTTAGATAATGACTTTCCTGGAGATTTTAAAAAATATATACCAGGTGGTTATCAGTATAAGACTAAGAAGTATATAGGATATTCAGACGCGGATATATTTATACAGAAGCTTTGGACTATGGCATATAAGGGAAAAGATATATCTTTCTTTTTTGAAGCTTCTGATAAATGGCAGGATAACTACATATGTGATATCAGGGAACTTAGAATGCCTGGAGGCATATATGAGGTATTTAAATACTGCTTTAAGGACTTAGATATAAGAAATGATGATATATTTAAGGACTTATATTTTGGTCTTTCTAGAAAGAGATTAAGGCAGGGGTATGGGGAGTTATATAACATAAAGGTTGATGATATAGATTTAAGGGATGATGACTGCATAGAGAATTACTTAGAGTTTAAAGATGAAAAACCTCAAGTTATGGCTAATAAATATATTAGTGATATGACTGAGAAGTATAGGGATTATAGGAAAGTATCGGTTTTTAAAAAAATAGAAAAATTACATTAAAAAACTTTATTTTAATATTGTAATTTAGAATATGTAGTAATTATCTATAAATAATATATAATATTTTTTATATATTAACATAGTATTAAAGAAAGGAATATTGATAAAATATGGAAGTAAGAATACCTAAGGAAAAAGATAGCAGTATTACGGAAGATATAACTTTGGAATTGGCTAAATACACTATTTTTGCAGGGAAAAACAATAGTGGTAAGACTAATTTAATAAGAGCAATAAAAAAACATGAGGATTTAGATTCTTATAAGAAAATTTTTATTCCTGCTGAGCACATACAACCACAAAACGAAGAGCTAAAAACTTCAGCAGTTTCAGCTAATTTTGTTAAAATTCTAAAAGCTCTTATGGAACCTATTTTTAATAAAAATATATTAGAAGAATTAGTAGATAAATTTAATGAATCAGAAGATAAAAAAAATTTTGTTTATAGTGTGAATAAATTTATGGAAGATATTGGCGTAGAAAAGACAAAGTTTGATGTAAAAGTCTCGGGGAATTTGTTTAGTGAAATTATAGTTATTAAAAACATAATAAGGACTTTTATAAAAGATTTATATGAAACAGACGTAGATGAAGTGAATATTGAGAACATTGGAATGGGAACACAGAGACTGATAGTAGCTTCACTTATACGATATTATGAAGAAGAAAAATTAGATAAGGATGAAAAAGTTTTAATAATCTTTGAAGAACCGGAGGTGTATTTACACCCAAAATTGAAAAAGGGTTTATATGAGTCATTATCAAGGCTTTCTACTGAAAGAGAAAACACTATAGTTTTGATAACGACACATGATCCATATTTTATAGAACTCGGTAAGGGTCAAAAGATTTATTGTGTATATCGTGACAATAAAAAAAAGGACGCAACAATGGTGAAATTAATGGAGAGTGATGGATTATTAGGATATAAATCCGAATCTGAAATTAATTATTTAATTTTTGGTATACCAAGTAAAACTTATTTTATAGAATTGTATGAGACTCTTATGACAGAATATGAAACTATTTTTGAGGATATATGTACTTATGAAAAAATAAATCCATGGATTAAAAAACAAGATGATGAAAGCAAAGTAAAAATAGAATTTACGAATGAGGCAAAAACAAACCCAAAGGTTTCAAAATTAAGACATATGCTTGCACACCCTAGAGAAGAGACGGTAAATATATCAGAGGAAGAAATAAACAATAGAATAGAAGAATTAGAGAAATTAATTCCAATTATGAGAGCGGAAAGAAAATAAGTGAAACGTTGGGTACGTTAAATATCACCACTAAAATTAATAATATAATTTAACAGCTTCTTTTATTTCATTTAAAATTTTGTTCGAAATTTAACATTTTGGGGAAGTAAAAAATTAGATTAATTAAATGATTATATCTTTTGGAACTTTAGAATTATAATTAGTTAGTAAAACTATAATAAGAAAAAGGAATTTAAAATGACTAAAGGTAAAAAAAGTATAAAGGCACATAGGAGTGCAAAAACGGGAAAGTTTGTAACAGAGAAATATGCA
>CAZHOY010000291.1:0-2456 GCA_964534695.1 uncultured Actinomycetota bacterium
GAATTATAAGCGAAAAATTAAAAACAGAATTTGCCGGTTACCAGAAGACCAGATTAAAAACAGCAATAGAGCACATAATAAAAATAGATAAAAATGGCAATAAAAAAATAGTATCCAGTTTACATAAAGGAGAAAAAGGAGAAATAATTCTAAAAGAAACTCCATTTTATGGAGAGAAAGGTGGTCAGATTGGAGATAGGGGGATTATAAGGAAAAATCATAATCTGTTTAATGTCAGTGAATGCACCATTCCTGTTGAGGGTATTTATACCCACAGAGGCAGTTTAAATAAGGGAGATCTTAAAAAGGGTGACGAAGTAAGTGCAGAGGTTGACAGCTACAGAAGGAAGGATATTAGCAGAAATCATACTGCTACTCATCTGCTGCACTGGGCATTAAGGAACATATTCGGTAATGAAATAAAACAATCGGGTTCTTTTGTAGGTGAAGATAAATTCAGGTTTGATTATACTAGCTATAAACCGCCCGGCAAAGAAGATCTGATGAAAGCAGAGAGAATGATTAATGAAAAAATTCAGAATAACGATACTGTGAGATGTTTTGAAACGACTAGAGAATTTGCGGAAGAATTAGGAGCCGTTGCTTTATTTGGTGAAAAATATGGAAAGTTTGTAAGAGTGGTAGAGATAGATAACTACAGCAGGGAGCTCTGTGGAGGAATACATGTCAACAGAACTGGAGATATAGGTATTTTTAAAATTTTGTCCGAGTCAGGTATTGGAGCAAATTTGAGGAGAATTGAGGCAGTAACAGGAATGTATGCCTATAATTACCTGATAGAAAAAGAAAAGATATTAAGTGATATTTCTTCAAAGATGGAAGTGGTGGAGAATGAATTGACAGGTACACTGGATAATATAAAACAAGATATGCAAAAAAAAGAGCAGGAACTGGTATTGCTTAAGTTAAAGATTGCAAAAGACCAAATATTAAGCAAATCCGATTATAATTCTTATGGTAGTAATTTGAAAATATTTGATTTTAATTTTTCAAAATCTGAACTGGTTTCCAATATGGATATTAAGAGTATGGGAATAGTAGGTGATGAAATTAAACATAATTTTAAGAAAAAAAATATATTCATCGTTTTTGGAAATATTATAAATAATAAACCGGTTATGATCTTACAGGCAACAGAGGGCCTGGTGAAAAAAGGAATAGATTGCGGGGAGATTGCAGGGGAAGTCAGCAGAAAGTTAAAAGGCAGCGGAGGCGGCAAACCCGGTTTTGCACAATTGGGTGGTTCCGATGCCGGTTCTCTGGGCAGTGCTATTGATTTTACGAAAAAAATAGTTTTAAAAATAACAAGCAGTAAAAAATGAGAATACTGGGGCTGGATATAGGAAGTAAAAGGATAGGAGTGGCAGTATCGGATGAGAAGGAAATAATATCCATTCCTGTTGAAGTGTTTAACAATGACGGAAAAGCAAACAAAAATTTAAAAAGATTAATTAATAAATACAGTATAAAGAAGATAGCAGTAGGATTGCCTTATACACTTAAGGGCGAGATCGGCAGCCAAGCAAAAAATATAATGGCTATGGCTGAAAGTCTATTAAATGATCTGGAAATTGAAGTGGATTATGTTGATGAAAGATATACCACGAAAATTCCCTTAAAAATTTCAAATAGACGTCCGGCAGATACAGAAATTGACAAATTTTCAGCAAGTATAATCCTAAGTGATTATTTAAAAAGAAGAAATAGGAAAATTGAAGATATTAAATAATAAGCTTAGAAATAAGAGAACTTTAATAGTTATAATAATGATGGTAATATCCTTATTTTTTTTGGCTTCCTGCAGTATTTTTGTGATGGAGGATGAGGATGCCGTACAGTCAGGAATTGAGGTCGAATTTGAAATAGAAGAAGGAATGAGCTTAAAAGATATTGCATCACTTATGGAAGAAAAAAATATAATAAACAATTCATTTCTTTTCAGGTTGTTTGTGGAGCAGAGAGAAAAGGAAGGAAGCCTGATACCGGGAGTATATGTATTGGAAACAGGCTCGGATTATGAAGTAGTTCTGGACAAAATAACAACGGAGCCGCTGGTGGTGACCTATAAATTTACTATTCCGGAAGGCTATACCGAGAAACAAATTGTAGAGAGGGTGGCAGGAGAAATACCGTTTATAAGTTTTGACAATATGGAACAGGCTGCCAGTATAAGTAGTTATAATTATGAATATCTGAAGGGTGCTTCTGATCTGGAAGGATTTTTATTTCCAAAAACTTATGAAATAACAATTGATTATTCCGCCGTAAATATAATTGGAATGATGCTTGCCCAGTATCAGTTTGAAACAGGGAGCCTGAACTACTCATTTGCGAAGAATAAAAACCTGTCAGATTATGATATATTAAAAATTGCGTCTATGATAGAAAGAGAGGCATATATTCCAGAAGAAAGAGCTTTAATTTCAGCGGTTATC
>CAZHOY010000292.1:0-2441 GCA_964534695.1 uncultured Actinomycetota bacterium
ATATACTTAAAAAGGTTTACCACTTTAGAACAACGGTCAGTAATATAAATACCAGGATTAATTCAAGCATTAAGGGCTGTCTTGGTTTGAAGAAAAGCAAATTAAAGCTGGTACTGGCGAAGTTACAGGAAAGAAATCCGATTGCTATATTAAACAGGGGTTTTGCTCTCGTATATAAAGAGAAAACGGATGAAAGTATTAAAACCGCAGCCGAGACGGAAATCAACCAGAAAATTAGAATAATTCTGGGTGATGGAATACTCAAGGCAAAAATATTTGATAAAATATATAAAAAATTGGAGTTGGGATTAAAGAATGAAAATTGAAAAAATGAGCTTCGAAAAGTCTATTGAGAAATTAGAAGAAATTGTAAAAGAACTTGAAAATGAAAACATATCCCTGGAAGAGTCTATGGAGAAGTTTGAAATGGGTATTAAACTTTCTTCTAATTGTCTTAAAAAATTAAATGAGGCTGAGGGAAAAATAGAGAAGCTGACCAGGTCCGGTGACGGGAAATTGATTGCCGGTGAACTGGATTTGGGAAAGAAAAATAAATAATATATAAGTGAAATTCCAAGCTGTTCACCGGTTTACCGGTATATAATCGGAGTATTTTGCTAAAGACTATATATTGTATGATATTTAAATTGAATATATTAGAAGTAACTATATATAGTTATATATTACTCTTAAATAAATATTAAATTAAATAATCATATTTATCTTCATATTTTTTTAAATAAATAGTTTACAAATTAATAATAGTGTGGTATCTTATTGCTGTGGAGTGGGGATAAGTGGAGTGAAAAGGATATAAATCCCCTAAAAATTAAGTAAAGAATGGGGTAAAGGGTGTTTTCAGGAACCTATCATAGGACAATTGATAGCAAAGGAAGAATTTTTATCCCTGCTGTATTCAGAGAAGAATTGGTAAAAGGCATAATGATATCAAAGGGATATGGTTTAAGGTGCCTTGGTTTGTATACGCAGGAAAAATGGGAGAAAGTGGATGATAAAATAATCGAAAATAAAATTGCCGAAGGGGATGTTCAAAGATTTAAAAGGTGGTTTTACGCTTCTGCTGTCAAGGAGACTATAGATCAGCAGGGGAGAATTAGAATACCCCAGAATTTAATAGAATTTGCTGAGCTTAAGAAAGATATTGTTATAGTGGGTGTCTCAAAAAGAGCTGAAATATGGGATAAGGAGAACTGGCTGGAGTATTATGTTGAAGCGGAATCTAAATACAAGAAAAGTCCGGATGTATTTGAAAAGTTAGAGCTTTAAAAGAGTGTTACAGATGAATTTTGAAGAAATTCACATACCGGTTCTTTTAAAGGAGGTTTTATATTATTTAAATTTAAAGCAAGGTGATGTTATCTTTGATGGAACGCTTGGCGGTGCTGGTCATACCATAGAAATAATTAAAGCCATTGCCCCCACAGGCAGAGTAATTGGAGTTGATCTTCATAGTCAGACTTTAAGCACCGCCTCCACCAGGCTAAAAAAGTTTTTAAAAAATATAATTTTAATAAATGATAATTTTTCAAATGTTAGAAAAATTTTAAAAAAATTAAATATTAAAAGCGTAGACGGAGTATTGCTTGATCTCGGTTTATCCTCTTTCCTGATTGAGAAATCAAAAAGGGGGTTTAGTTATCTAAGAGATGAAAAACTGGATATGAGGTTTGGAGATAATGACATAAGCGCATTTAATGTAGTAAATGATTATCCGGAGAGCAGGCTGATAGAGATTTTTCAGGAATATGGAGAAGAGAGATGGTCCAAATTAATTGCCAGAAGAATTGCCGGTTATAGGAAAAGCAGGGATATAAAAACTACCGGAGAACTGGTGGAGATAATAAAAAAGGCAGTACCTAAAGATTCCGGATATTACAGGAGAGGCAATCCGGCAAAGAGAGTATTCCAGGCGATTAGAATAGAGGTTAATCAGGAACTGAGCAATTTGAAAACAGCAATTGAAGATGGTTTTGAGGTGTTAGAAGGTGGAGGAAGAATGGTTGTGATATCTTATCACTCTTTAGAGGATAGAATAGTAAAAAAGAATTTTTTACTATTCGGAGGAGTATGTATTTGCCCGCCGGATCTGCCGGTCTGTGTATGCGGCAGGGAAAAAAGAGCTTTGGTTATCACGAAAAAAGCAGTTAAGCCCGGACCGGAAGAGGTTAGACTAAATCCACGATCAAAGAGTGCCAGGTTAAGGGCTCTGGAGAAATTATAAATTAATTTATTAATTTTATTTTAAAATGAATTTAGGATTAGCAGAAAAAAAGGAAGCTTATAGAAGGAAATCTTATCCTCTCCTATATCTGGTAGGGGCATCAGGTGAAGAGAAGAATAGGGAAAATATAGTATATAGCAATAGAGGATTGTTCTATATAATTATAATAGCCATAATTTTTACCTGTCTGGGTATTCTT
>CAZHOY010000293.1:0-2408 GCA_964534695.1 uncultured Actinomycetota bacterium
AAATTTTCAATAATCCTGTAAATATTTTTGTTGCAAGTTTTGTTGGTCAACCTCCGATTAATCTTATGAGATGCAGAGTTATTTCAGAGAATGGTGTAACTGCTCTAAAAGTTAAAAATAGCTCACTTAAGTTTGTTGCAGCTGATAAAATAGGTATACAATTACATAAATTAAATCTGGATGAAGTGATTCTTGGCCTGAGACCGCAAAATATTTATATAAGAAAGGTATCAGATAAGCAGAAGTCTATCGAAGGAATAATTGAGATAACAGAATTTTTAGGTGAAGATATGCATCTGGTATTACGAAATGAGGATTGTAAATTTTCTGTTTATTGTGGTATTGATATGGGATTTAAAAAGGATAAAAAGTTAGAGTTATTTTACGATCAAAGCAAATTACATTTATTCCATCCTAAAACAGAAAAAGCAATTAATGTCTGATTTTATTAGTGTAGTGTTAGGTAATTATACCTTAAAGACATGTATTTAGTGGTTGAGTGGTTAGATTAGCCTCCCTTCACTAATCATTGGCCACTATATCTGAGAATATTAAGGTGGTTAAAGCTTCATTTTCTATTAATTTATTCACACCGCGATAGGCATGTCTTTAAGGTATTTTGATATTATTTTTATAGGAGGTTAAGCAATACCAGACTTTTTCAAGTAAAAATATTTAATATTTTAATAAACTATTTAATAATATTTATAGTTTAAAAAGAACAATAGGAATTTTAAAATATAAGTGCTTACAACCATAAGCTTATTAAGTCTGGAAAGGGAAAATATAATAATGGTAAAAGAAATAAAAATAGTTTTTCAATGCAAACAAGACTTGTTAAAATTTAAGGGAATTCCTGTCTGCAGTTATCAAAAAGATATTGATGGTGAGATAAAAGAAGCTGGTATCACCAGAGAAAAAGCAATGAACTTGCTGGAACAGATGTACATGATAAGAACCTTGGAAGAAATGCTGGCCCAGATAAGTAGAGGATTGTATAAGCCACTTCCCAATTATTCTTATGTAGGACCCACTCATCTATCCATTGGCCAGGAAGCTACTGCAGTAGGAGCAATATCGGCCATAAGTAAAAGTGATTATATAACCAGCTCCCACAGAGGCCATGGAGATGCTATGGCCAGGGGATACAGTGTAATAAAATCTATGGATGCTAATAGCCTTTTGGCTCTAATCAAGTCCCGTATGGAATATCTTGATGCTATAGGAGAAAAATACAGCAGTAACGATTCAAGGGAGGATCTGCAAGAAAAAGCTCTAAAGGTGCATACCTACCGTATGATTGCAGAACTTTTTGGAAAGGCTCATGGCTACTGCCGTGGTGTAGGAGGGGGCATGCACATTGCTGACTTTGAGCTGGGGCATCTTGGCGCAAATGCCATAGTAGGAGGCCATGTCCCCATAGCAGTTGGTGCTGCTATGTCCTTAAGGTATAGGAGGCAGGATAGTCTGGTACTATGTCTGGCAGGAGATGGGGCTTTTAGTAATGGAGTAGTCCTGGAATCACTAAATCTGGCTTCCATGGCTCAGTTTAAAAATGGGCTTATGAGTAGGAAGTTTGGGATACCCATAATCTTTGGTATCGTAAATAACCAGTATGCTATGTCCGGCCAGGAACAGGGAGAGATTACCGGCATTGATTTTCTGGCCCGCAGAGCTGCAGGATTTGATATAGATCTTATGCACGCAGAAGTGGTAGACGGTATGGATGTTCTAGCAGTGGCTGATTCGGTAAAAAGGGCTAAAGAGATAATAGGGAAAGGTAAAGGTCCGGTACTTCTAGAGTTTATGACCTACCGTTACAAAGGACACAGCCTCTCTGATCCCCTGACTTACCGCGACCGGGATGAACTTGATCAGTGGAAAAAAAGAGATGCTATCACGACTTTTGAAAATAAACTTTTAAAAGCTAAATTTCCTGCAAGTCAGGGAGGAAAGATAACTGGCAAGGAAATAGGAGCTTTAAAAAAAAGAGTATATGATAGAAATGCAGCAATGGCCGTTTATGCCGCAAATACTTCTTTCCCGGATGAAAGCAGCTTGCTCACACATATATTTTCTTTAAAAACCGAAGAAGAGGTGCCAAAAGAATTTTCCACTCCCCAACTGGTATCGTCTCCACCTAAATACAAAAGAGATGAGGGTGGCCGGATAAATGCCCGTTTTGCCATAAGGGAAGCATTAATGGAAGAAATGGCCCGTGACAGCAGGGTAATCATCTTCGGAGAGGATGTTGCAGATTACGGAGGTGCCTTTGGAGTTACCAATGATCTGCTTAAGACCTTTGGAAGAGACAGAGTCTTCAATGTATCCGTCTCTGAAGCAGGTATGGTAGGATCTGCAGTAGGAATGGCTATGACTGGGCTAAAACCTGTAGTAGAGATAATGTA
>CAZHOY010000294.1:0-2406 GCA_964534695.1 uncultured Actinomycetota bacterium
AGGAGATAGAAGACCTGTTTCCGTTCAAGGAGACCCCTGACCAGACCAAGGCCATAAATTATGTAAAAGATGCCATGCACCGGCCGAAGCCAATGGATATTCTGGTAACCGGGGATGTAGGATTCGGCAAGACCGAAGTGGCCGTGAGAGCGGCTTTCAAAGCGATAGAAGACGGAAAGCAGGTTTTAATGCTGGTACCGACCACCATCCTTGCAGATCAGCACTTCCAGACATTCAATCAGCGTTATAAGGATTACCCTGTTATCCTGGAAGTCCTGAGCAGGTTCAGGACCAGAAAAAAACAGAAGGATATAGTCGAGGATTTTAATAACGGCAGGGTCGATATGATAATAGGGACACACCGTATTCTACAGGAAGACATAAAGCCTGCAAAATTGGGTTTGATAATTGTAGATGAGGAACAGCGGTTCGGGGTCAACAGCAAGGAAAAAATAAAGTTACTGAAAACCAAAGCGGACGTGCTGACCCTGAGCGCCACACCAATTCCCAGAACGCTGTATATGTCCCTTGTGGGAGTCAGAGATATTGTATCCATAGAGACCTATCCCCGGGGAAGAAATTCGATAGAGACTTTCATAGGGGAAACCGACTATATGGTTATAAAAAGAGCCATAGAGAGAGAAATGATTAGAGATGGTCAGGTATATTATGTATATAACAGAATAAGCGGCATAGAGAATAAAAAAGTCCAGCTGCAGCAGTTGATCCCTGAAGCAAGGATTGCCCTGACCCATGGCAGGATGGACGGCAGCAGGATTGAAACAATAATGAGTGATTTTATAGATAAAAAATATGATATATTGCTTACCACCTCCATAATAGAATCAGGAATGGATATTGCAAATGTAAATACATTGATTGTAGAGAATGCACACCTGTTCGGGCTGTCCCAGCTCTATCAATTAAGGGGCAGGGTAGGCAGGTCTTCCGAAAGAGCTTATTCTTATTTTTTTTATCCCCGCAGAGGAAATCTGGGCATCCCCGCATTTCAGAGACTTAAAACCTTAACCGAATATACCGATCTTGGTTCGGGGTACAATGTGGCAATGAGAGACCTGGAAATAAGAGGAGCAGGAGAAATACTGGGTCCCAGACAGCATGGCCATATAAATAGCGTGGGTTTTGATATGTACTGTCAGATAATTAATGAAGAGATTGAAAGACTTAAAGGCAACAGAGTAAAAGAAGATATAAATATTCAAATAGACCTTCCGGTAAGTGCTTATATTCCCAGAAATTATATTGAAAGTGAAAAAGAAAGGATAAATGTTTATAAGATACTGGGAAATGCCAGAAGCCTGAACCAGATAGATAAGATCAGGGGAAGAATGATTTCAAGGTACAGGAAAGCTCCGCCGGTGGTCCGGAATCTCATAAATATAGCCAGGATAAAATATTTGCTTAAAGAGGCAAAGATAGAGAAGCTTATTTTCTCGGCCAGGAAAGGAATTATATTAAAAAAAGTATATATAACTCAGAATAAAATCGGCAAAATAAATAAAAAGGATAAAAATATTACATACGATCCGGTATCGAAACAAATAATTGTAAAAATAGTCGATAAGAGTATTGATTTAGATTTAGTGTTAGGCATCCTAGATGATATAATAAGATTAATATAATTTAATGAAAGGAAAGGAGGTAAAGATTGAAGAGAAGTGCTGTTTTTATATTTGTGCTATTAATTTTTATTTTCACGTTTCTGGTTGTCGGCTGTAACAAGACAGTAGCCAAAGTGGATGGAGCGGATATTAAACAAAAGGAAGTTGATGCTTATATAAATTTTATAAAGAGCCAGAGCACAGATGAGCAATCAATTGAAAGCGGGGAAGAAATGGAAGCTCTGGAGGCAAGTATTATTGACTCACTTATTGTTACGAGACTTCTTGAGGAATATGCACAGGAAAATGGTATTGCCGTAAGCAGTCAGGAAGTTGATGAACAGCTGGGATCAATAATAGACTCCTATCCCTCAGAAGAAGATTTTGAAAAAAAGTTAAAAGATATTGGCATAAGTAGAGAGTTTCTTGGTAGTGAACTCAAGGGCCAGATACTCAGGAGTAAAATTTATAATGAGATAACCGGGGATATAACTGTGACTGACCAGGAAATAAAGCAGTATTATGATGATAATGAAGAAACATTATTTGTGGTTCCAACCACGGTAAAGGCAAGCCATATTATGGCTATGTTTCCATGGATAGAAGATGGCTCCGAGGAAACTGAAGAAGGAAGGAAAGAAGCCCTTGAAAAAATAGAAATGGTTGAAAATAAACTGGAGAATGGCGAAGATTTTGAGAAACTGGCACAGAAATATTCTGATGACACCACCACTGCCGGCAATGGAGGAGATCTGGGTTATATAAGTGAGGGCCAGACTATTGA
>CAZHOY010000295.1:0-2399 GCA_964534695.1 uncultured Actinomycetota bacterium
CCTGCAGCTTTTCCCGATCGTAATCGGACGTGGTCTCGTCTATCTGGTTCCGGATCTGATTCACCCGACCCTTGATCTCATCGCTGGTGCCCCCGCCTTCAACAATCGTCGTATTGTCCTTGTCAATGGTCACCCGCGTGGCTTTGCCCAGATCCGACGTGGTGGCGTTTTCTAACTTGAAACCCGCGTCTTCCGACAATACCCGGCCTCCGGTCAGGATCGAAATATCCTCCAACATCGCCTTCCGACGATCCCCGAACCCCGGCGCCTTCACCGCGGCCACGCGCAGGGTACCCCGAATCTTATTGACCACCAGCGTAGCCAGCGCCTCGCCCTCCACGTCCTCTGCGATCACCAACATGGGCTTGCCCATCTGAGCCACTTTCTCTAAAATCGGCAGCAGATCCTTCATCGCGGAGATCTTCTTGTCATGGATCAGGATCAGCGGCTCCTCTAATAACGTCTCCATCGTGTCCGCATTGGTCACAAAGTAGGGCGACAGATAGCCGCGGTCGAACTGCATCCCCTCCACGACTTCCAGCGTCGTGTCCGTAGATTTGGCTTCCTCGACCGTGATCACGCCGTCTTTGCCCACCTTCTCCATCGCGTCCGCGATCAGATCGCCGATGGTGCTGTCGTTGTTCGCAGAAACTGTCCCCACCTGCGCGATCTCCTTCTTCCCGGAGACCTCCCGGCTGATCTTCTGGATCTCATCAACCGTCACGCCCACGGCCTTCTCTATGCCGCGTTTCAACGCCATCGGATTGGCCCCGGCCGTCACACTTTTCAGCCCTTCCCGGAAGATGGCCTGCGCCAGCACCGTAGCGGTCGTCGTACCGTCCCCCGCCACGTCGCTGGTTTTCGTAGCCACCTCCTTGACCATCTGCGCCCCCATATTCTCGTAGGGGTCCTCCAGCTCGATCTCTTTGGCTACGGTCACGCCGTCTTTGGTCACCGTAGGGGAGCCGAACTTCTTATCCAATACCACGTTCCGTCCCTTCGGACCGAGCGTCACCTTGACTGCATCGGCCAACTGATCTATGCCCTTCATCAGCGCATCTCGGGCCGGCAGCTCGAATTTCAATTGCTTTGCCATAATCGTTCACACCTCCCCTTCTACTCGATAATCGCCAGAATGTCGCTCTCCGGCATAATAATATGATCCTCGCCGTCCAACTGGATTTCCGTGCCGGCGTACTTGCCGTACAACACTTTATCGCCCACCTTCACGCTCATCGAATTTTCCTCTCCGGGCTCGCCCGGGCCTACCGCAATCACCTTTCCCTCCTGAGGCTTCTCCTTGGCCGTATCCGGGATAATAATCCCGCCCTTCATCTGCTCTTCCGTCTCAAGGGGTTTGATCAATACACGGTCTGCGAGCGGTTTCACCGTCATTATAGATTCACCTCCTCTCCTATCTCCATACTTTTAAGTGAGTTATTGTGTTTTATTAGCACTCCCCTCTAATGAGTGCTAAATATAACATATAACGACCCGTTATGCAAGTCCGAAAAAGGAGCTTGAAAGGGGAATACGAACGAATTTCTTCGATTTTCTAGTTTTATGAAGGATATACTTCTTTTTTTCTTTTTTTCAGGGACCGTGACCTAAATGTCACGGTTCAGGGACAGGTTCCAGCCTTCCTCACCGAACCGTGCGGTTTATCGCACGGCAGGAGGAACAAGGAAATGAGCTTAATCTACGCTCAGCCGATATGCCCCGTACAATCCCCTCAACACCAAATAGGGATCCACCGCGTCTATCTGCTTCACCGCCGCCCGAATCACCGCCAACCCACCTCCTGTCCCCACCACGCGCGCCTTTTCTCCCAAAACTTCCTTCACCCTCTCAATAAGCCCATCCACCATCGCTGCGGTTCCATAGACCAGGCCCGACCGAATGCACTCCGGCGTAGAGCGTCCCAAAACCGAAGCGGGCATTTCAGGAGCCACCATGGGTAACAGATCCGTCTGATCGTATAGTACGCGCGCCGACATTCCCGGTCCCGGCGCGATGATGCCCCCCAAAAACACTCCGGCCTCGGACACCGCATCCACTGTGATGGCCGAGCCTGCGTCCACCACGATGACCGGCCCACCGTACTTCGCATACGCAGACGCCGCGGCCGCCAATCGGTCAATTCCCACGTGATCCGGATCGTCGTAGCACACCCGGATTCCCATCTCCATACAACCATGAATCCGCACCGGAGCCTCCCCAAACATCTCTCCACACACCCGATCCCACACCTCGGCCATCCCTCGAAGCACCGTCCCCAAAGCAATCCCCTCGACCTCTTCACAGGAAATCCCCTTTATGTCCATCTCCTGCCGCAGCGTCTCCGCATATTCTCCCTCCGTGCGATTTCCCACCGGAAACCGTCCACAGTGGAGCAGCGC
>CAZHOY010000296.1:0-2398 GCA_964534695.1 uncultured Actinomycetota bacterium
CTCTAACAGTGTTAGTGCAGCCAGGCATCCTTCAAATACATCTTGAGGAATACCTTAACAGACGAGGATATACTATGAATCATTTTCCAGCCTCTTTTCATACTTCTACCCTGGGTGGATTTATAAGCACAAACGGCACCGGAATTTTTTCATCGAAATACGGAAAACTTATAGACATGGTTCATCAACTTGAAGTTGTTTTGCCTAATGGGAAAACATTTAAGAGCCTGCCAGTAAATCACCATTCCACAGGCCCAGATTTTTCTAAGTTGTTTATAGGAGCAGAAGGCACTCTTGGGATTATTACTGAGGTTTTGTGCAAAATATATCCTTTGCCCGAAAAAAGGACGTTCTCATCCTTTCTTTTACCAAATCTAACAGATGGTATCGAAATAGGGAGGAAGATAATGGAAAGCGGGTGTCTACCTAGTGTTATGAGATTTTATGATGAAAAAGATACTGCTCATATTCTGAAGGATCAATACGAAATGGAATGTGAGGGATGTTTCTTTATGGTTGGATTTGATGGATTAAAAGATGATGTTGATGTTAAATCCAGACTTACATCTGAAATTATTGAAAAAACAAAAGGTAAGAAATTGGGTGACAAACAAGCATGGAGCTGGTGGGAAAACCGACTCAAATCCTATTATCCCCCACTTGATTATATTTGTGAGCCATGGATGACAGCAGTTATTGACACTATTGCACCATACGAAGATATTGAAAATATATATTGGTCTATGAAATCAGCCGTAGAGGATGGTTTTAAAAAATATGATGCAGTCTTTCATGCTCATTTTTCTCACTGGTATGATTGGGGAACCAGTATATATCCAACATTTGTAGTCAAAGATTTCCCAAAAGAATTTAAAAAGGCGATTAAGTTATATGAAGATATAATAGATGCCTGCATAATGGTGGCGATTAAGAACGGCGGTGTTGTGAACGAACACCATGCAATTGGGATGCGTCTTGGCAGTTATATGAAGGAGTGTTATGGTGAAGAAAGCTTTGAGCTTTTCAGAATAATTAAAAAGAGTTTAGACCCAAACAATATAATGAATCCTGGCAAACTCGGACTGGAAGATATGGTGGAAAATGATTTTTAAGAAGAAAACAAAAGAAAAAGAAATAATAAAGATGTGCAGATTCTGTTTTATGTGCAGGCATGCCTGTCCGGTTTTTCTGGCAACAAAAAGAGATACCGACACACCAAGAGGTCATGCTTTGCTTATATCAAGAATTGATGAGGGATTATCAGAATGGACAGATGATGTAGTTGATGTAATGTATCGGTGTTCCCAGTGCCATCTTTGCAAGGAAATTTGTGAATTTCACTGGGAAGAGGATTTATTAATTCAGAAGATAAGGGAGATTATTGTAAAAATTGGTAGAGTTCCTGAAAACGTTAAAAAGGTTGCATCTCATATTATTAATCATGGGTCGGTTTATAACATGTCTCAAATAAAAAATCATAAAGTCACTGGTGAGGGAAACAGTATTGATGTATTGTATTTTGCAGGTGATATTATTCTGCATGAATACCCTGAGATTGTTGAGAAAACAGGAGTGATATTGGATTCAATGAATATCAATTGGACTATGCTTGGAAAAGAAGTATCAACAGGAATCGAGCTTTTTGAGTTGGGGTATACTAATGAAGCAAAAGTGGCAGCAGAAAATTGCGCAGCAAGGATTATAGAGATAAAACCAAAAATAATTATTACTGGCAACCCGCACATATATAGTGCATTTAAGAAATTATATCCTCAGTGGGGTATAGAAACTTTAAGCGATATTAAGATTTATCATATTTCTGAATATCTAAACAGTAAAGTAAAAGAGGGAAAGCTAAAATTGGCACAGGATTCAAATCTTTTTGGAATATCTTATCACGATCCATGTCAATTAGGCAGAGAAATGGGAGTTTATGATGCACCAAGAGAATTAATAAAAGCAGCAACCGGCAGTATGCCGATAGAATTGTTCCATAATAGGGAAGAAGCTGAATGCTGTGGAGCAGGGTCTGTAATGCATCTGACCCATCCTGATGTTTCGGATAAAGTAGCACAAAAAAGAGTGGATAGCGCTTTGGAAGAGAACGCCAGAATAATTGTAACAGCTTGTCCAAACTGTAAAAAAGTCCTTACAAATGCTATTTTAAATATGAATAGTGATTTGAAGGTAATAGACATAGTGGAATTGGTATCTTTACAGGTTAATAATTAAATTGATACAATATAATACACAAATTACTAAAAAATAGTTGGTAAATATTTAATGAATGAGGTGAGGAGACATTAAAAGGTCGACTAGTAAGGATGTGGCAATAGTTGCTGGAGTTTCCAGGGCAACTGTTTCCGCATATATTAATAAAACCCGTTTTGTATCACCT
>CAZHOY010000297.1:0-2366 GCA_964534695.1 uncultured Actinomycetota bacterium
ATCATTCCAGTCTTCTATATGCATATCTATAAGATTTCGCCTGAAACTTCTCTTATACCATTCCTCTTTTTTAAAATCAGCCATTATAAATTAATACCTTTCGTACTTTTTTATGATAATAAGCAATAAAAAAATAATAAATTAAAAAATACCTTTAATGATTACTTGGAAGCAACACAAAATTTATACATTACTCAATTACTTTTAAAAAAAATTTCTATAAATAAAATTTCTTTATGCAAGGGGTTATTTTTTTAACCCCTTGCTTTACGTTTAATAAAAAATGGATTTTATTTCAATTCCTCATCTGTAGCTTTCTGAATTTCTGCTAACGCTTCATTAACCGTAATCCTTCCATCCATAGCTTCTTGAATTTGTACTTTCATTACAGTTACTACAGGGATTGGAAATGCCCAATCAAAGTATACCCCAGCCATTGGAGGATAATCAAACTGTTTGATTATAGGATCCTTCTTAAATAAAGGATCTATGTCAAGTTCTTTATTTAGCCCTGGGTAGATTGAGAAGACCTGCCAAGACTCACAAAATACTTTCTGGTATTCCTTTGTACTTAAAAAATCTAGAAAATCTGCAGCAGCATCGGGATTCTCGGTTTCACTCGAAATAACCCAAGGGGTATCTGATGTTATCTGGACTGCGTTAATTTCCCCATCAGAAGAAGCTCTTGGAAGCCAAATTACATCAACTTCGAAAGGAAGATCTGATACAGGTCCATCAATACTTTGGGCCCACCATGAACCATTGTATAAGAAAGCAGATTTACCAGCTGCAAATGTCTGTATAGCTGCAGTATGATCTGCTGACCTGTAACCATCCATAAAAGAATCACTTTTCCCTAATTCCACCAAACACTCTAATGCCTTAACTAAGGGTTCGCAATCCTTCCATTTCAGTTCTCCGCTATTGACTTTCTCAACCAAGTCAAAAGTACCAAAATTAAGGAAGTAGTCTCCAAGCAATAATATTGCAGGCCATCCATCTTTATTTCCAAATGCAATAGGTTGATATCCAGCCTCTCTAACAGATTTACATACTTTGATTAAATCATCTAACGTCTCTGGATCTTCAGTTATATTACTTTCTTTGAGAATGTCGCGGTTAACATAAAGATTCATCCACACAGTTGTCCCAGCATGAGGCATTCCATATAGTTTGCCATCCCTCATAAAATAATCAAAAAAATGCTTTTCTGCACGTTCCCACAAATTTTTCTCATCAGCATACTTTGTTATATCAAGTAGGGCACCCTTGTCTACAAATTCCCAAAAAAATGAACCTGCGTTAATTCCAAACACATCTGGAGGTTCCCCTGATTCAACAGCAATACGAATTTGGTTCTTATAATCTTCAGTAGCATAATAACTAAACTCAACTTCTAGATTGGGAAAATCCTCCTGATATTCTGTTTCTATATATTCTTTTTCTGCAGGTGTGTTTCCTGCTCCCCAAAAGGTAATCTTTTTCTTTTCAGTTGCTTCTTCTTCCTCTACCTCTTCTTCAACTTCCTCTACCTCTTCTTCAACTTCCTCTACAGCTTCCTCTTTGCAACCTACACCAAAAAATAACATCGAAGTTACAAAAACAGTCACAAATAGAATTGTTGTTATTTTTTTCATAATAATTCTCCTTTCCAATATTTTTCCATAACAACCCTCCTTCTTCCTTTAATCGACAGCACCAGAATCTATAATAATTTTATATTACATATCTATCACCTCTCTCCAGATTCGATATTACAGAATAATTATGCTCTTTAACAAATTTAATAATAAGAAGTTAATCTTGATGAAATCTTCATGAAAACTATAGAGAAAACCGCTGCAATTAAAAACAATACTACAGAAATAGCAGTCCCATAACCATAATTATTGTTAACAAAAGCTTCACGGAATAAATAAATAGTCGTAACCTCAGATGCATTACCAGGACCACCCGCCGTAATAACATAAATAATATCAAAACACTTGAATGCACCAATAAGATTAATAGTAGAGACAACCATAATCTTAGGGAAAAGCAATGGAAGATAAATATAACGAATTTGTGACTTAAGATTAGACCCGTCAATAATTGAGGCTTCCTTGATTGAATCAGGTATTGACCGAAGCGCTGAACTGAAAATAACCATCCCAAAACCTGACCATTGCCAAATAACTGGAATAAAAACAGCAAACAGAACAAAATCATAATTTCCCAGCAAGTCTAATGTACCTTGAAATCCTATTATTGATAATATTTTATTCAATAATCCTAAAACTGGATTATAAATCAGAGTCCACAATAACCCAATTGATACCAACGACATCATCATTGGCATAAACAAAATAGTCCTTACTGTAGAGATA
>CAZHOY010000298.1:0-2365 GCA_964534695.1 uncultured Actinomycetota bacterium
AAGGGAAAAATGTACTGATTACAGGAGGAGGGGGTTCAATAGGATCGGAGATTGCAAGACAGGTAATAAAATATTACCCCAAAAAGCTGATTATACTGGATATATATGAGAATAATGCATTCAAACTGCTGAGTGAATTAAAAGTAAAATACGGTAAGGATGTAGAGGTTGACATAGTAATAGCATCTATAAGAGACATTGAAAGGTTGGAAAATGTATTTTTATCGTATAAGCCGGATGTTGTTTTCCATGCCGCGGCACACAAGCATGTGCCACTGATGGAGGCAAGCCCCGGGGAAGCCGTTAAAAATAATATACTTGGGACCTTAAATACTGCACAGATAGCTGATAAGTACAATATTAAAAAGTTTGTGCTGATTTCAACCGATAAGGCTGTTAATCCCACAAATGTTATGGGGGCAACTAAAAGAATTGCTGAAATGATAGTACAATCAATGAATAAGCGTTCAAAGACCGAGTTTATGGCAGTAAGGTTCGGAAATGTACTCGGGAGTGATGGAAGTGTGATACCGCTTTTTAAAAGACAGATTGAAGCAGGGGGCCCGGTTACTGTAACTCACCCGGATATAAAAAGATATTTTATGACCGTATCCGAGGCTGCGCAGCTTGTTATTCAGGCAGGTGCTATGGCAAAGGGCGGTGAAATATTTGTACTGGATATGGGTGAACTGATTAAAATAATAGATCTTGCAAAATCTCTAATAAGCCTTTCAGGCTTAACTCCTGATGAAGATATAAAGATAAATATAACAGGGCTCAGACCGGGTGAAAAGATGTTTGAAGAGCTTATAATTGATAAAGAAAGTGTCAGAAAGACATTCCATGACAAGATATATATAGGAAAATTGCCGGATATATCATACGAGGAAGTAATAATGAATATAGAATTATTGGTAAATAGTATGGGTGATCCTGAAAGACTGAGAAAGGTTATGGCAAAAGTGGTACCAACTTATAATTATAAGAAAGAAATTGCGCTTTAAGGTTTTTATGAGGATCTATCCAAAGATAAAACACATTGTAGATTTTATAGTAGCTCTCTTGGCAATACTGATATTATGGCTATTTTTTTTTATAATTGCAGTTTTAATAAAGTTAGATTCAAAAGGGCCGGTATTTTTTAGGCAAAAGCGTATTGGAAAGAATAAAAAAGAATTTTACATATTGAAGTTCCGGACCATGAGAAATAAAACACCAGGAGATATGCCTACTCATTTATTACAGGATGCTGATGTTTTTATTACCGGGGTTGGTAGATTTCTGAGAAGAACCAGTCTTGATGAACTTCCCCAGATAGTAAACATTTTAAAGGGTGAGTTGAGTATTATTGGTCCAAGGCCAGCATTATGGAACCAGTTTGACTTAGTAGTAGAACGTGATAAATATGGTGCAAACGATATATATCCAGGACTTACTGGTTGGGCTCAGATAAATGGCAGGGATGAATTACCTATAAAAGTTAAAGCAAGGTTTGATGGTGAGTATGTTGAGAGAATGAGTTTTACTTTTGATATGAAGGTGTTTTTTAAGACGGTGTTTAATGTTTTGAGGAGCGATGGGGTGTCTACAGGTTCTAAGTAAAAAATTATTATACTACATTAAATTTTGAAGGATGTTTATGATATTAGTTACAGGTATTACAGGGCATACAGGTAAATGGTTTCTAGATAGATTAATTAAAGAAAATTATCAAGGTAAAATCAGATGCTTAATAAGAGAAAGTAGTAATGTAGAAGCAATTGATAACTCTCAGCTTAACATTGAAAAAGTATATGGAAGTTTGGAAGATACTAAATTAGTTGAATCAGTAATGGTGGGCGTCAAAACTGTAGTTCATATTTCATCAATAATGTTTTCAAATAATGTAATAAATGCGGCAATAAAGAAAGGTGTCGATTGGGCAATATTAGTTCATACTACAGGGAGATACTCAAAGTATAAAAGTGCTTCTGAGGAATATACGTATTGAAGATGGAATACTCAATAAACGTAATCAAATAGGTATTACAATATTAAGACCAACAATGATTTATGGTTCATCAAAAGATAGAAATATGTATAAATTAATTGATTATTTATATAGTCATAAGTTCTTTCCTCTATTCGGAAAAGGGGAAAACTTAATGCAGCCTGTTAATGCTAAAGATTTAGGTTATGCATATTACAATGTTTTAATGAATAAAGATATAACTTTTAACAAAGAATATAATTTGTCTGGTAAGGATTCTATTACTTATATAGATTTGATTAGGACAGTATCAAGCAATATTGGAAAAAATAACATAATTATAAAAATACCTTTAAGAATTTCAATTATAGCTGCTAAAATTTACAATTCATTTAT
>CAZHOY010000299.1:0-2359 GCA_964534695.1 uncultured Actinomycetota bacterium
AGGCGCCGGCGTCAGCTGTTCAGAATTTAATGGGCATAACCAAAGCTTCACTGGTAACCGATAGCTTCCTTTCTGCTGCTTCGTTTCAGGAAACTACCAGGGTGCTGACAGATGCAGCTCTGGAGAATAAGATAGATAACCTGGTGGGATTAAAGGAAAATGTGATAATAGGCAAAGCTATACCGGCTGGAACAGGTATGAACAGCTTCAGAGATTATGAGTTAGATTATCCCGGTTATAAAGAGGACAATAAAGATGAAATAGAAATTCTTCAGGAATCAGAAGGCGATGATATAAAAGAAATAGAAATTAATATCTAAGAAACAGGTGAAAATAGCTGAAAAAATACTGTTGTGCGGGTATTTTTTTATGTTGACATTTTAATTTTTAGATGATAATCTCTTTTTTCGTGTCTTCAAGAAAGATTATCATTAATTATTTTTTTTGTTGTAATGTTATTTGTAAATTAATGGAGAAAATAAGGTATTTATGCCTACTATAAATCAACTGGTTAGAAAAGGAAGAAAAAGATTAAAGAAGAAGAAAAAGACCCCTGCCCTGCAGGAGAATCCTTTAAGGAGGGGTGTGTGTATCAGGGTATATACTCATACTCCTAAAAAACCGAACTCGGCTCTGAGAAAAGTGGCCAGAGTCAGGCTGACAAATGGAGCTGAAGTTACAGCGTATATACCGGGAATCGGACATAACCTGCAGGAGCATTCCATCGTGCTGGTAAGAGGCGGCAGGGTAAAGGATCTGCCGGGAGTCAGATATAAGGTTATTAGAGGCGCGTTGGATACCGCAGGAGTAGAAGATAGAAAATCTTCCAGGTCAAGGTATGGAGCCAAGAAGCCAAAGTAATTTATAAGGAGTTATCAGGTGCCCAGAAAAGGAAAGCCTCAGAAAAGAAAAATAAAAGTAGACCCTGTTTATAAAAATAAGATAGTTTCTCAGCTGATTAATAAAGTTCTTACAGCGGGTAAAAAAAGTATTGCTGAGAAAATAGTATATGGGAGTCTTAGGATTCTGGAATCAAAGACCAAGGAAAATCCATTAGAGATACTGGATAAATGCCTGGATAACGTAAGACCCATACTGGAAGTAAAACCAAGGAGAGTTGGGGGTGCTACTTATCAGGTACCAGTAGAAGTATCTACGGAAAGAGCAAGTACGCTGGCTATCAGATGGATAGTTGGGTTTGCAGGCAGGAGGAAAGAAAAGACTATGGCTGAAAGGCTGGCTGCCGAAATTTTAGACGGTGCCAGCAATACAGGGAGTAGTATTAAAAAGAAAGAAGATTTACATAAGATGGCCGAAGCCAATAAGGCTTTTGCTCATTATAGATGGTAGTATGGGTGACGACGTATATGGCTAGACAAGTTTCATTAAAAAATATAAGAGATATAGGTATAACTGCTCATATAGATGCAGGTAAGACTACCACCACGGAACGTATCCTGTATTATACGGGCAAGACTTATAAAATGGGAGAAGTTCACGATGGGGCAGCGGTTATGGACTGGATGATACAGGAGCAGGAAAGGGGAATTACCATTACCTCTGCTGCTACCACCTGTTTCTGGAAAGATAATAAGATAAATATTATCGATACTCCCGGTCATGTTGATTTTACAGTTGAAGTTGAAAGATCACTCAGGGTGCTTGACGGCATGATTGCTATTTTCTGTGCAGTGGGGGGAGTAGAGCCGCAGTCCGAAACTGTCTGGAGACAGGCTGATAAATATGGCGTTCCCAGGATTGCATTTGTTAATAAAATGGATCGGAGCGGGGCGGATTACTTCTATGTCTTGGATATGATCAAGGCAAAACTTGACGCCAATCCGCTACCCGTACAGATTCCTATAGGCGGTGAGGAAAAATTCCTGGGAATAATTGATCTTATCAGCATGAGAGCCATCATATATAAAGATGAAATGGGAATTAAGTTTGAATATGAGGATATACCTTCAGATCTAAGGCCCGTTGCTGAACGATACAGACAGGAACTTATTGAGAATATTGCCAATTATAATGACAGCATTTTAAATAAGTATGTTGAAAATATAGAAATAGAGGAAGAAGAATTGAAAGAAGCCATAAGAGAAATAACCTTAAATGTCAACGGTGTTCCTGTTCTCTGCGGAGCTGCATTTAAAAATAAAGGAGTGCAACCATTACTGGATGCGGTAGTAGATTACCTGCCATCACCAAATGATGTTCAACCTCCCGCAGGAATCAATCCGGACAGCGGAAAGGAAATTGTTAGGGAAGCCAGTGATGACGAGCCTTTTTCCGGTCTGGTATTTAAAATAACAACTGATCCGTTTGTGGGCAGTTTGAGTTATGTAAGAATTTATTC
>CAZHOY010000300.1:0-2358 GCA_964534695.1 uncultured Actinomycetota bacterium
TATAATCTCTGACAGAATAAAAAAAATATTTCATTTAAAAACTGATAAGGAAAATAATTACTGTAATATTATCGCATCCGGAACCAATATAATGGGCAGAATCTATTCTCCTCATCCTATCCAAATAGAAGGTATCGTAGCAGGGGAGATCATATCAAGGGAAGAACTGGTAATAGGTAAAAAAGGAAAAGTAAGAGCAAACATTAAAACTAAAAATATGGTAATAGAAGGAAGTTTCACCGGCAATATAATTTCAGCAGGAGAAGTTTTGATAACTTCCACCGGGAAGCTGGAAGGCAATGTAATTCAAAAAGACACTTACCTTATAATAAATAACGACGGCCTGTTCAAAGGCAAAAATATTATTATAGATAACAAGGAAATATTTAAAATAAATGACAGCGAGAAACTTTCCGATATTAAAATAACACCCAAGAAAATATTAAAATTCTAAAAACTCCAATTTAATTAATACTTAAAATAAATAATTATATTTACACATAATTTATTTTTAAAATATAAACTTCCTCATCCAAATTTATAATTTCAGGCTGTCGTCTATATTATTAAGCTGGAATTCCTCTATTTTATCTTTTTTCTCTTTTTTCCCGGTCCTGGCACTTACTTTTTTTTCTTCTAGTTTGAGCTTTTTCTTATCCTTCTCTTCAGTTTGCGTGATTCTGGTAACCTTTCCGCTAAAAACTCCGCCTTCATTTATAATCAGTGAATCCGTTTTTATATTACCATCCACTACTCCTGTCTCTGTAATTTCAACCTTTCCGGTACCTTTTAAATTTCCTTCGAATTTCCCGATTATTTTAGCATCAATGGTTGTAACATCAGCACTGACAACTCCCTCTTTCTGAATTACCATTTGTCCGTCAACTATTAATTCACCTACAATTTCACATCCTATCTCTATGGATTGAGAAATATCCAGTTTCCCCTCTATTTTTGCCTTATTTCCCATAATGGTCAGTAACGTCCTGGATTCTTCTTTATCAGAAACTTCCCGTTCATCTAAATCCCTGCTTGAAAAAACCATACTTCCCTCCTTATAATTTTTTAATATATAATCACTGGTTCAAACTACTTACCGTCTTTTCAATTTGAGAAAACAATTTTATGATATCATTTGATGCTTCCGCTTTGGGGAACGATATAAAAACCGGTTCCCTTTTCAATGATATGGATTTTTGATAATGCACCAGGTATCTTATCTTTTGATTAAATATGGTTAACCTGCTGCCATATTTTTCCTGGAGAATATCTATTACCTGCCCCGGCATCTTCTTTCTTTTTTCAAAAGCATTAATTACAATCCCGGCAATTCTTATTTTAATATCATATTTTCTTTCCAGGTTTTTAATTATCTTGCTCAGGTAATCAATATCCAGCAGTGAGAACAATTCCGGCTTTATTACCACGATAACTTTACGGGCGTAAATTATCGATGTGGTTGAAAGAAGAGAAAAATTAGGCTGTGAATCTATTACTATATAATCATAATCATCTTTACTGATATTTTCTTCAAATATACTTCTCACTATTATATTTCTGTACAGTGCTTTATAAAGTTTTTGTTCTCTTAATGTTTTGTTTAATAAGTAATCTGTCAGATATTCCTCAATAAGCGAAATATTATTGGAAGAGGGCAGTAAATCGATATTATCAGTAATTTTTATAACATAATCCCTAAAATTTATATTCTTTCCCTTTAGGTAATCAATCATAAGATTATCAATATTTATCCCACTGTCATCTGAGGCTTTGCCAAAAGCCTGAACCAGATTAATCTGGGGGTCGAAATCAATAAAAAGAACTTTTTTATCCTTTCTCTCGGCTAAATACCAGCCATAGTTATAGCAAATAGTCGTCTTTCCGGTTCCGCCCTTGGTATTAAAAAAAACAACTTTTTCCATTCAACTCTTTCCATTCTAGATATCAAATCCAGAGTTTAGAAACACCCACAAAGGAATTGTGCTGTTTATATTTACATTTAAGAATATATAATACGCTAATTTTAGATTTAATTATATTATAATGATATTTTAATTTAAAAAAAAGATTTAATATTAAAATATTGTTACAATAAAGACAAACCATCTTTCTGCAGAAAAAAATCATGAACTGACTGAATAGATTATTGAATTTGTATATCTTTTTAGCAGTTTGTGGATATTTACTAGCCTTTTAAAACTCCAAGGGGCCTGAGCCTTACTGCTTTTTTTGATATTCCGGCAAAGTGGGTTACATCCACTACCCTTCTTACATCCTTATAAGCCTGAGGAGCTTCCTCAGCCAGTCCGGACATACTCCCGGCCATTACTACTATTCCTTTCTTATCAAAAAGCTCCT
>CAZHOY010000301.1:0-2350 GCA_964534695.1 uncultured Actinomycetota bacterium
TTTGTGGTACGTATATGGATCCAGTGGATGGCTGGAAAGTCGTAAAATGTAAATAGATCCTCTTTGTCTTTTACAAGGCATCCTACAGCCTTTGGATACTTGTCTTCAAATACTTTTATGAAATGATTATAGGCTTTAAGTGCAGCTTCCTTTGTAGGGGCCATATACATCTCATGTATGGCCGACTTTGCCTTCGGCTGGATGCTTTTTGGCATCTTATCCAATATATTTGCAGTTTTATGCACCCAGCAGCGCTGTCTTCTGGTAGAGGGAAATATTTCATCTAAAGCTTTCCAGAATCCCAGGGCACCATCTCCTATGGCAAGTTTTGGGGCAAAGGACAGACCTCTCTTTTTAAGATCAAGAAGAAGTTCCCTCCAGCCAAGATTGCTTTCTCTAAAGCCGTCACTTACTGCCAGAAGCTCCTTGTTTCCATATCTGTCAGCTGCAATAATCACCAGTATGCATGAGCGGTCATCTTCAAGGCGTACATTGAAATATACTCCGTCTACCCAGAAATATACGTAATTTTTACTGGAGAGATCCCTTTGTCTCCATTCCATATAATCCTTCTGCCAGCTTTCTTTTAATCTCACAATATTTGCAGCAGAGAGCCCCTTTACACCTTCGCCAAGTATTGCAGAAAGTGCAACCCCAAAATCATTTGTTGATATTCCTTTAAGGTATAGAGCAGGAATAAGGTTACCTATGCTGGGGATGCGCCTTAAGTATCTTGGAAGGATATTACTTGAAAACCGAGTGGCATTTGAATAATCCTTCAGATTACGGTCGTCTATTCTGGGCTGCTTTATGGTAAGTGGGCCCATTCCTGTTACTATGTCCCTCTGTGGCAGGTAACCATTTTTTGATACAACCTTTTTGCCATTATCATCTCTTAAGGTAGATTGTTTCTGTACAAATTCCTCTACCTCATTTTCAAGAGCAAGTTGTAGCATTTTCCTCGCTCCCTCTCTTGCAATTTCCTCCAGTGGTGACCATTTACTACCTCTGTCTTTAATAAATTTGATTTCTTGTGTACACTTTTTCATAGAGCATATTCTCCTTATTATCTTTTTTGCCATTGATAATATTTTATAGGAGGATATGCTCCTTTTCTACTCAAATCCACAACTTTTGATTATATCTCTTTTTTATATCGGGTATGTTTACATAAACTACTGGCACCTTTTTAATTCCAAGCCTTTTTGCAATCTTGTATCTGAAGTGACCCCCGATTATTACATTTTTCCTGCCAGAAGCACTATTTACAATCAGTGGATCTATGATACCAAATCTTTTAATGCTGTCAGTCAACTTTTCTATTGCAGCCTCACCCCATTTTCTTGGGTTGTAGGCAACAGGTGAAAGACAAGATGGGTTTATATAAGATATATTTATTTTTTTACCTTTATACATATTATCCTTTCCAATCTCTTTTATGTTTTTTATCTGATTTACTGTCTAGTTATAGTCATTCTCGGCGCAATAAAAAAAGACAACATAACTTTAGTTACGCTGTCTTTTGCAGTCTTTACCTTAAAATATACTTATGAAAACCACTAGGTGGTTTTATTTCTTATAATTATGATAACACTTATATAAATAAATTCAAGTCAGCTATTGATAGTAAGCTTCATTATAATATCACTAGGCAATAGATTATTATTGAGCCTGAATCCTAACTTTCAAAGTGGACTAGTTTTTAGGGGAAAGGTCAAATTTACCCTAACTTCATAATGAAGATGAGATCCTGTGCTGTATCCTGTATCTCCCATAAGACCGATTAAATCTCCCTGCTTTAACTTCTATATTTTAATAGTCTTATCTTTAAATAAAATAGATAAAATTGTATTATAATTATTAAAATAATTTTTTGGTAATTTTCTTCTTAAATATTATTCAATTAAGGTGAGGAAGAAAAAAATGAAGAAAGGATTTTTATGGCTACTTATTATATCAATGATTGCAGTATTTTCTCTAGCAGGTTGTAAGGCTGAAGCAGCTGAGGGAGAAGAAACAGTTGGAGAGGCAGAAGAAGAAGTAGTTGAGGAAGTAACTAAAGAAGAAGCCGTTGAAGCGGTTGAAGAAGAAGAGGTAGAAGAAGCAGTACCTTTAGATGAAGTAAAAGAGGAAGCTGGGGGTAGTCCTGATGAATCTAAGATTGCCTTTGCGTCAGACCGTGATGGAAATTTTAAAATCTATATAATGGATTCTGATGGGAAAAACCAGGTAAGGCTTACTGATAACAACTTGGGCGGGGATACGCATCCTTCATGGTCTCCAGATGGCACTAGGATTGCCTTTCCATCACGCCGTGATGGAAATCATAAGATCTATGTTATGGATTCTG
>CAZHOY010000302.1:0-2337 GCA_964534695.1 uncultured Actinomycetota bacterium
GTTTATAAAAAGTTTAGCTATATTAATCAATTCCTTCAAAATCCGGTTCGAAATTGTAATACCTGGGGCTTCCAAACCAAACACTAAAAAAGTAACCAACTTCCCTGGTTTTAATAAAGATTTCTATATAAGCAAGGTATTCTTTAAATAGTACTTTCTCAAATTATAAAGAATAAATTTTAATTAAAATTTTTAATTCTGCTCATATGAAGGCCCTTCAACATCCGCATTATTATTATAGCCTACGCTTTCCCAGTATCCTCGAAAATCAGTATTAGATGACAATTCTATACGAGTAACCCATTTAGCCCATTTATAACCGAATTTTTCTTTGGCTATCACCTGGAAAGGAAAACCCCTGTCATAAGGTAGGGTAACATCATTTAACTTTAGGGCAATTATGATATTATTATCGCGAATATAGTTTAGGTCAAGAGAAGAATATCCTTCAGAGACATCAGCAGTGTAAAAAATAACAATTTTAGCTTCAGGTTGAACCCCGGCATCATTAAAAATGTAATTAAGCTGTGGACCGGTCCATTTGGCAGTGAAACTCCAGCCCTCAACACAGTCAAGATCCATCAGCCATGACTCCTGAGGGTACTCTAGCAACTGATCATAGGCAAGGGTCAGAGGGTTGTCTACTAGGCCGTCAACAGTCAGTACGTAGGTATCACGGTCTATAACCTGAGTCCCAGCCAGAGCATTGTTGAGTTGATCTTTGATTGGTGTGAGTTTTGTTCCCTGAAATTCGGTAGCTTCCACTTCTTCTTCAGCTTCTTCTTCCTCCTCTTCTTCTGCTATTTCTTCTTCTGCTTCTTCATCTGAAGTTTCATCGGTAGATATAGCCTTGCCACAAGCAGTAGCAAAACTTAAGATAAGAGTCAAAACTAAAACTGGAATAATATACATTAACTTTCTCATGATTTATCCTTCTTCTTATTTACTATTTAACTACCTTGATTATAATAAATGGCACTTATTATTTCTAATAATTCTATTATAAAATTGTAAAGAAGAGTAGTATTAATAGGTATTTTTAAGAGTTGCTTTGGTTGACTGGAGGCGGCACCCCGTATCGTTAAGGTTGGATAGCAGGATTTATAGGAAAAATAGATAAAAATATAATTGTATTATCTTTCAAAACGATGTTCTTGATAATTTTAAGGTAGATAATGTAATTGATTCAGGAGTTCCTCATACTACTGGAACTTATAGGAGATATATAGAAGTAATAGGCAAAAGTGGTGTAAATTATGTTAATTGGGGCGTTGGAAGTGAATTTGATTTAGGTTCCAATACAAAGATAAGAATTGTAGGACCTTTTACCTCCTTTATGTTCTGTTCCACTTATTGATATTCTTTAGTGCTTCTCTTGCCGCTTCCTTAACATCATAATTTTTATCATTAAGAGCTCTGGTTAATGATTCTACTGCTCTTTTGTCTTTGATCACTCCGAGGGATACTGCTGCAAGTCTTCTTACAATCCAGTCTTCATCATTCTCTAAACAGTTGATAAGAGGTTCAACTGCTTCTGGACCTCCGATATATTTAAGAGCTCCTGCAGCACCTCCCCTAACCTTCTCACTTTCATCCATAAGCGCTTTAATAAGATAAGCTTCTACCCGTCTGTCACCAATCTCACCCAGGGACAGCGCTGCATACAAGCGGACGATATAGTCTTTACTTTCCAGACACCTGATTAAGGGCTCTACAGCCGGACTTCCAATATTTCTCAGCATTTTTCTTGCTTTCATCCTTATTGCATCATCTTCATTTTCGTCTTCCAGAACTTCTATCAGAGGTTTTACCGCTATTGGATCATTTATATCTCCCAGAGAAACAATAGCAAAAAACCTTACATCAATGTCTTTATCTTTGAGAGCCCTTATTAAAGGTTCTACCGCTCTCATATCTCTTAAATTACCAAGAGCTTCTGCAGAAACTCTTCTCAACTCAACATCTTCATCTTCAAGGACGCGGATAAGGTATTCTGTCGCTTTTCTATTCTCTATATCCCCAAGGCCTATTGCCGCTAATTGTCTTACATTTGGTTCTTCTGCTTTTAATAGTACTTTTATAAGGCCCCTTATATTTCTTCTGGTAATCATAGCCTCTACTTTTTCTATACTTATTTTTAATCCCATTTTCGTATCCCCTTGACTTATAAGTTATATTTAATTCTAGTTTACCTGCACCTAAAATCCTATCCAAAGCTTCGCTATCTAATGATTCATTTAGTTAAGTATTTTTATATTAAACATTATTCTTATCTTATTGCCAGGTATTTAGATGAAACTACATCTACTTTATTTTAATTATTGGCACCTTAACTTA
>CAZHOY010000303.1:0-2332 GCA_964534695.1 uncultured Actinomycetota bacterium
AAATATTATCATCCATTTTTATATTGGTTATATCCATACCAATCATAGCGCGTGTTGGATTAATATCGGTACTTAGATATTCAATAAATTCATTTTTTCTAATTCTATCAGCTAATACGATTTCAGGAGCTATATGCAGCATTTTCTTTTTAGGACTTTTAAATAGATTGGTACATTCTTCAAGGTATAGCCATAAAAGTCTTTCTCTTTCGATAGAACCGCAGACAGGGCACCATGCATCCGGCCGTGGACCTATTTTTATATGTGGCGGGAAGTGATAGGTGTAGAATTTTTTAATCTTGCTGTCACAGACAGGACAGAACTTTTCATTTCCATAAAATATTTTCTTTTTAAAATGTTCTCTCTGACCGGGCGGAATTAATTTTAAAATGCTTTCAAATAAAAGTTTTTTAGAAGTCTTTTTAAAACTAATCATGATGATAACAGTTTTTTATAATTTAATTTTTATTTTAATTATATATTGTTTAATTACAATTAGTATTAATTTTTTTTACAGGTCTTCACCGGAGTTTTAATCTTATAGAAAACAAGCTAAACTAATAATACTTACTCAGTTATTGATTTTAATATTTTAATTAAAATATTGCCTGGATTGTAAGTGATTATATAAGGAGAGCAGTAAATGCTTACAAATCTGTTAAGATTATTGATGGCAAGATCCGTTAAGCCCTTTGTTTTTGAAAATAATTTTAAGTATAGATTGGATAGTGATGTTGAGAACTTAGGCTTATACTTACATATACCATTTTGCAGAAAGATTTGTTCTTTTTGCCCTTATTACAAAATAAAATTTGATAGTAGTCTCTTAGGAAAGTTCAATAAAGCTTTAATAAGAGAGCTGTATCTGGTATCAGAACTGGCCGACCGGAAAAAAGAAATTACCAGCGTTTATTTTGGAGGAGGAACTCCTGCCCTGATGATAAATTACTTACCCGGTTTGATGAATGTAATCAAAAGCTTATTTGCGGTCAAAAGTAACGCAGGGATAGAATTACATCCTCTGGATATTAATAAAGCTCTGCTGGAAAGGATTAAAAACTGTGGGTTTGATATGATAAGTATAGGGATTCAATCTTTTCAGGATAAATGCATCGCTTCATTGGGCAGGGAAAAAATAAATGGTGTAAATAAATTAAAGATAGCAGAGAAGGCCGGATTTAAGGCAATCGATGTCGATTTAATTTTTGGTATTCCGGGTCAGACAACAGAAGACTTGATGGAAGACTTCAGGATAGCAGCAAGTTCAGGCGCTACTCAAATATCAACTTACCCCTTTATTTATTTTTCATATGCTGAGTTTAAAAAAAGATCACCTGGCAAAAAGTTAAAGAAACAGATGCTGGAAAGCCTCTTGGATATCAGCAGTAAGATGGGTTATGCAAGAAGTTCTGTTTGGACTTTTTCAAGAAAGAATACACCAAGATACTCTTCTGTAACCAGAGATAATTATATAGGGTTTGGACCAAGTGCGGCCAGTCTGCTTGGAGAAATATTTAAGATAAATACTTTTTCAGTTAAAGAATATATCAAGTGCCTTAATAGCAGTAAAGTACCCACCGCTCTTGGTTTAAAATTTAACCGGAGAACCAGGGCTCTTTATTGGTTATTCTGGTCTTCATATAATCTCTACATTGACCGAAAGAATTTCCATAGACTTTTTGGCAGGGAACTTGAAGATGTATTTAAATTTGAATTATACTGGGGCAGGAAACTAAAATATCTTAAAAAATACAGAAATGGCTACAGGTTGTCTGATAAAGGTGCATATATTTTTCATCTGGTTGAGCAATCCTATACTAATCAGTATATTGATAAAACCTGGAAAGCAGCTTTAAAAAATCCATGGCCCAAAAGGTTTATTTTATATTAATTTAAACCAAACCTCTGGAGCCAGTTATTTAAAAATATATCAATTTTAGGGTATTATATAGACAGTAGATGAAGCAAAAAGAAAGAAAAAGAAATACAATTAATAATATTTTAAAGGCCGCAACTGAGGGTTTCGGGAAAGAAGGCTATGAGAATACACTGGTGATTGATATTTGTAGAAGAGCCGGAATAACCAAAGGCGGGTTCTATCATCATTTCAAGAGCAAACAGGATTTATTTTTAAAGCTTCTTGATAACTGGATTAAAAGAGTATCCGGTCAGATAAACCTTTCAGAATTTAAATCAGATAATATATATCAGGTGCTTATAAGTATTCCCAAAAAACTTCAGCCGGCTTTCGAGGAAACTAAAAGTCAGCTGCCGCTTTTTTTAGAAATTTATCTTAAAGCAATTAAAGACCACAGGTTGAAGAAAGTAGTTT
>CAZHOY010000304.1:0-2321 GCA_964534695.1 uncultured Actinomycetota bacterium
TTGGTAAAAATATGGCCGGTCCCGGCATAAGGTTTTACGAGTTTGCCAAAATTTTGTCCAATTATCTGGATGTTACTTTGATTGCTCCTAATAAGATAGATATTGATGCCGAAGGCTTTAAAACCCGGCAATATAAATTAGGGAACTATAAGAGTTTGCAGAGGTACATTGATAAAGCGGATACTATATTAATCCAGGGACACATTCTTTACTATTTTCCTTTTTTAAAAAATTTTAAGGGTAAAACCATTGTAGATCTTTATAACCCTTTCAATTTAGAGAGCCTGGAAATGTTCAGGGAAAATGATATGACCGAGAGGATAAGAATTGATAAAAATAATTTAAATATATTGAAGCTGCAGCTTGCAGTTGGTGATTTTTTTATCTGTGCCAGCGAGAAACAAAGAGATTACTGGATTGGAATGTTAAATGCTGTGGGCAGAATAAATCCATATAGTTATGACTCCGACAGCACCTTGAGGAACCTGATAGATATTGTGCCTTCTGGAATACCCTCCCACCCTCCTGTCCGCTCTAATTTATCTGTAAGAGATATAATTCCCAGCATTAAGGAAGAGGATAGCATAATTCTATGGGGAGGTGGAATCTGGAACTGGCTGGATCCCATTACGGCCATTAAAGCATTATGGGAAATTACCAGGAGCAATAAGAATATAAAAATGATATTTATGGGAATCAAACATCCGGATCCCAAGCTTCCTGAAATGAAGAAATGCATGGAAGCAATAAAATTATCCAGAGAATTGGATTTATATGAAAAGAATGTATTCTTTAATGAATGGACACCCTATGATTTTAGACAGACATTCCTGCTGGATTCGGATGCAGGCCTGTCGATCCATCAGGAAAGAATTGAAACCGAATTTTCCTATAGAACCAGGGTTATGGATTATATATGGGCAAGACTTCCGGTAATAACCACAGAAGGGGATTCCATAGCCAAAATGGTGGAAATTGAAAATATCGGCGAGGTAGTAAAATATGAAAACACACACCAGCTGGCAAGGGTTATGGAGAGCATGGTTATTAATAAAAGTTTGAAGGAAATCTACAGGAAAAATTTAAGCAAGATTGCCCCCAGATTTTATTGGGAGAATGTGACCAAACCGTTGGTGAAATATTGCATTGAGCCGTACTATGCAGTGGATAAAAGAAAGGTAATCGAACTGATTAACCTGCAGAACAGTAAAATTTCAAGAATTATAAAGGATAATTTTGAAGGCTGTACCAATGTTTTAAATATAACCTCAAATAAATCCCGGGATAAGGATATTGTAGATGAAGCTGACGTAGGAAAGGTATTCTGGCTGGAAATGCACGAGGGTGTTATGCCTGGAGGGGATGATGAAAGCAGGTTAGATGAGATAGGAATATTGAAGTCCAGAATAACTGAAAGAACCAAGTTTGATGGTATTATCCTGAATAATGTTTTTTCCAGAATAACTCCAAGATTTTTCTATGACCTGGCCAATGTACTTGCATCAAAGTTAAAACGGGATGGACTGCTGTTTTTTTCAATTCCTGAAAAAAGAGGGCTTTATAAGCTTTTAGGAGAGGGTAAAAAAAGTAATAGGCTTGACGGGAGGATTGACGATTTCACTATTGAATACATATTAAAGAATGCCGGATTTGAGATTATGGATAAAGGAATCTGGGATAAAATTGATTACAGGTCAGTAGACAGTGATGAAGATGAAATTAGCGACATTTATGGTAAAAATGAGTTAGTGGAGCTTTTTGAAATAAAACTAAATAAAGAAAATTTCATGAATTTAAAACTTTTAAGCAGGTTTGATATCCTGAATTCCGAAGAGCTGAGTAAAGACAGTACCATAAGGGGGAAAGTGCGAAAATATATATATTTCCTGACCAGTATGTATTTTGAGAATTTAAGGAAAAGTTATAATGAGTCGGTAAAAGCTATTAACAATAATGTTCAGATTCAAATAAACAGGGAAATAAATGAATTAAACCGTAAGAACCGGGAAAGACTGATTCTGATATATTTTGATATATTCCAGACTCTTAATAAAGAAATAAAAAGCCTGGGTTATGACATCAGCAGTTTAAGGGAGATTTTAGGGGACTTTAAACCCAGGAGTAAATCGGGCCTGAATATAGATATTGATCAGAAGCTTGAAATATTGCTCCGGGACCTGGAGAATATTGACAGAATGATGGGGCTTACTATTTCTAATAAATATTATCTGGCAAGAAAAATATAAATTTTACTATTAAGTTTAAAATATAAATCACATCTTTTAATTGGTACACTTATAATAAACATAGGAGTGTTTATA
>CAZHOY010000305.1:0-2316 GCA_964534695.1 uncultured Actinomycetota bacterium
GGTTTGTAGCTTTCTCTTAAACTGCTGATTTTCTGGCCGGAAGCAATCTTTATCTGTTCTTTTATCAGGTCAATGCCGGTCACTATTTCTGTTACGGGGTGTTCTACCTGGATACGAGTGTTTATTTCAATAAAGTAAAAATGTCCTTTACCATCCATTAGAAATTCTATGGTCCCCAGATTCTTATAATTTATAACCCTGGCGGCTTTTATTGCTAATTCCCTCATCAACCGGCTGATTTTAAGGGGTAAATTTACGGCAGGGGCTTCCTCTATAAGTTTCTGGTGCCTTCTCTGAATGGAACATTCTCTTTCGCCCACACATATGATATTGTCATAATTATCGGCAATTATCTGGAACTCAATGTGCCTTGGTTTCGGTATGTACTTTTCCAGATAGACTTCATCCGTTCCAAAAGAAGACTCCGATTCGGATTTCGCCAGCTGGAAGTGTGCTGATAGCTCTTTTTTATCGGTGCAAAGTCTCATTCCTTTTCCGCCGCCGCCAAAGGCTGCCTTTATGATCACAGGGTAGCCCAGGCGCTTACCCAGCTTTAATGCTGATCTTATATTACCTACGTTACCGGACGAACCGGGGATAACGGGTATTTTATTTTTTTTCATGACCTCTATGGCTCTGGACTTGTTTCCTGCCAGTGAAATTGCTTCAGCCGGGGGTCCGATAAAGGTTAAATCATTCTGTTTACAGATATCTACAAATTTTGGATTTTCCGCTAGAAATCCGTAACCGGGATGAATGGCATCACATCCCGTGATCTGTGCAGCGCTGATTATATTATCGGCATTAAGATAGCTTTTAACCGGAGGGGGAGGACCAATACAGATGCTCTTATCTGAAAATTTTGTGTGGATAGAATTTTTGTCTGCGGTGGAATACACTGAGACACTTTCGATACCCAGTTCTCTGCAGGCTCTGATTATTCTTAATGCAATCTCTCCTCTGTTGGCTATGAGTACTCTTTTAAACATAAAACTACTTTTTATCTTTCTTCAAAACCATTATTGTCTGGTCAAATTCCACTGTATCTTGGTTAGCAACTAATATGTCTTTTATCTGACCGTCATATTCGGAATGAATTTTATTCATCAGTTTCATGGCCTCTATTATAAAGAGAGCGTCTCCTTTTTTAACTCTATCACCTACATTGACCAGCGGGGGAAAGTCCGGACCTGAAGCTGCATAAAAAGTGCCTACAATGGGGGATTTGATTTCCACTATATCTTTGGGCTTTTCTTCCGTAAGTTCCGGTATTTCTTCTTTGGCAGTACTTTGTACCGTCGAACCGAACTTGGGGTTGTTTATGGATATTTTTACACCATCTACTTCCAGTTTTATTTCTTCGATATTGCTGCTTTCAACCAGACCGGTTATTTCTCTTAATTTTTTAATATCAAGACCTTCCAGCCTGGCTATTTGATCAACTCTGCCCAATCTGCGGTCGGATTGAAACCCGGCAAAACCATAATCTTTTAATGCCGGAGTTTTTTTATGTCCGGCCTTTCTATTCTCAAGAAATTTTCTGGTTTTTTCAGGGAAGAAACAATAATTTAGTATGTCCTCTTCTTTATCTGAAAGGCTTTCAAGCTCGCTTTTGCACTGCTTGTATATATCTTCAACTCCAAGGCTGTTTTTGTACTTTTTCTCATCCGGGGAGCCTTCCAGTTTTTCAAGAATTTTTTTGCTGACTTTTCTGGGAAGCTTACCAAAATATCCCCATATCAATTTTTTTATTTCATCACAGAAAATCTCCCACCTGTAATCAGAGATGACCGTATTTAATATGGCCTGGCTTCCGATAATCTGACCTATAGGGGTAGAAAGTGAAGGGTTGCCTATCTCACTTTTTATATTAAAAACTTCTTCCAGAACGGAATCTATTGCTTTGGTTTCACCGATTTCATTCAGCTGACGGCAGATGCTTGAGATGAGCCATTTGGGAAGCAGGTTTTTATTGGTTTTATTTAAGATAAAATTTGTGGAAAATAAATCCTGTTTTATGTGGGGATATATGGATTTCTTTATGTTTTCACTTAGCTGGAAAACTTTTAAATAGTCCAGATTATGTGAAATATCCGTATCTTTCAGGCTTAAAATATAGGAGAATATGGTAGGACTCCAGTCGTTATAGGAAGAGGGAAGCAGGCTCAAGTCTACTCCGTCGCACCCATGGCTGCAGGCTTCAAAATAGTTTAGTACCTGAAGTCCCCTGAGGTTTGAGGCACTGAAGAATTTAGGGATTTTAATTTCCCGGTCAAGATTTGTAAAAAGCTCGGCTGTTTTTTGGGGGACTATCAT
>CAZHOY010000306.1:0-2297 GCA_964534695.1 uncultured Actinomycetota bacterium
AGTAAATGATTTTTCATATCAGCGGAAGCTGGGCCGGACTTCCAGAAATCCGAGATGGGCAATTTCCTATAAATTTCCTCCCCAGCAGGAAGTTACCAGAATTCTGGATATAAAAGTAAGTGTGGGAAGAACCGGGGCACTGACTCCGGTAGCGGTTCTTAAGCCTGTAAAAGTAGCAGGTTCTACCATCTCCCATGCCACCCTTCATAATGAAGATGAGATAAGAAGGAAAGGGGTGAAGATAGGTGACTGGGTGGTGGTGCAAAAGGCGGGAGATGTAATACCCGAAATTGTAAAGGTCATAGAAGAAAGAAGGGACGGCAGTCAGAAGGAATTCAAGATGCCCACAAAATGCCCCGTGTGCGGATCTGATACGGTAAAGCCCGAAGGGGAGGTAGCGCTGAGGTGCACCTCCATGGCCTGTCCTGCCCAGCGGTATGAGAGAATTGTTCACTTTGCCTCAAAGGGGGCTATGGATATAGAAGGACTGGGGCCGGCGGTAGTGGAAAAACTTCTGGACAAAAAACTGATTACAGATGCTTCCGATATTTATTATATCGGCTATGATGATATTTTTTCACTGGAAAATTTTAAGGAAAAATCTACCAGGAACCTGCTGAAGGCAATAGAAGAAAGCAAGAGTAAGCCTCTGTCACGGCTTCTTTTTGCCATGGGCATCAGGTACGTGGGTTCACATACTGCAGATGTGCTCTCGGGAGTGTTTGCGGACCTTGGCAGCCTGATGGGTGCGGACTACAGTGAAATCGAGAAAATAAATGAAATCGGGCCCAAAATAGCCCAGAGTATAGTTTCCTTTTTCGGCCAGAAGCAGAATATAAAAATAATAGATAAACTTAAAAAAGCAGGAGTCAATTTCAGATCCGGGCCAAAAAAAGTAACCGAAAAGGAAGCTTTTGGCGGAAAAATTTTCGTGCTTACCGGCAAACTTGATGATTTTTCCAGGGATGAAGCCAGGCAGATTATCGAGGGTTTCGGGGGCAGGGTTACCTCAAGCGTCAGCAGGGAGACTGATGCGGTTGTGATGGGTGGTAACCCGGGGAGCAAACTTGATGAGGCCCGGAAATATAATACCAGGCTGATATCTGAAAAAGAATTTAAAAAAATGATAAGAGATTAATTGGTCGCAGGTTTAATATATGACTCGTAATATGCCAGAAGATACAAATTCATCCGGGGGGCGGGATAAGATTTTAAATGTAAAGTGGAACGCTCTTGATGCCGTAATCTCACTTGCATTTTTAACCGTGGTGCTGGTAGCGATTTATTTCGGTTCGCTGAAATTATTTGAGGTATTCGGCGACAGGCAGTTTTTTAACTCTTCCAATATAGATAATGCGAGTTTTTCGCTCCTTTACGGGATCCAGATAGCCCTTATGCTGGGAGTGGTATGGTTTTTTGCCATATACCGCAGGAAGTCACGTCTAAGGGACCTGGGGCTTAGATATTACAGTATTGCCAAAACCATCTGGTATTCATTTCTTTCGCTGCTTTTGATTTTCCTGGTAAGCTTTCTTTATGTATTTTTAATGAATTCGCTGTTCGGAATAGAGGCGCCCTCCAGCAAGATTGAAATACTGGTTAGGAACAGAAGCATATCAAGTAATATACTGCTGGTGGTGGTAGCTCTGATTGCTCCTTTCAGTGAAGAAATTTTTTTCAGGGGATTTCTGTATTCTGCTTTTAAGAAAAGCTGGGGCATTAATGCCGCACTTTTTCTGTCTTCTTTTTTATTTGCCGTGGTACATCTGGAACTGTACAGTTTCATACCCCTTATGATTATAGGATGGCTTTTAGCTTACCTGTTTGAGAAAACAAAATCGCTGCTTCCGGCAATTTTTCTTCACGGGGTGTACAATTTGATTTTGATATTGATTTTGCTGGGAGAGCTTGAAGTCATAAAATTGTATTAATCGAGTGAAATATTTGTTAAAATGTTATATTTAAATTCAGGTTTAAATAACGGTTTCCTGTAGTTTTAAAAAGGATAATTTATGAAAAGAATTTCCAAAGACGATGTAAAGTATGCGGCAAAGCTGGCAGAGCTGGAATTTGATGATAAGGACATGGAGAAATTTACTTCCCAGCTGGATAAGATACTGGACCATGTTGCCAATATAAGCAGCGTAAATACGGAGGGAATTCCGCCCACATCACATGTACTGGATGTAAAGAATATATTCAGGGAAGATGTTATAAAAAAATCAGTTACCCAGGAGTCTTCGCTGAAAAATGCGCCCGACAGGCAAAGCGACGGCTTTAAGGTGCCCAAGATTGAC
>CAZHOY010000307.1:0-2294 GCA_964534695.1 uncultured Actinomycetota bacterium
TAGAATATAAAGAAAGTAATTTGGAGAAAAAAATAAGTCTGGTAATGAATTTAGACTATCATGAAGGCAAAATAGAAAAGTCGATATATTTACAGCAAGGGCATCCCGTTATTTATAATAAGCATATAATAAGGGAATTTTCCGGTAAAACATCTTTGGGGCACCATCATATTTTATATTTTCCACTAAAGGAAAATTCTGTGTTTGTAGATTTAACAGAACCTATTACCGGTTTTTCCACTCCAATTCCTGCATATCATCCAAAAGAGGGAGAGGGAATAGAAACGGGTTATTCCTGGATAAAACCTAATCAAGAAATAAGGGATAGAAAAAAAGTAAAATGTATAGATAATTCGTATATAGATTTAACACGTTTTCCAATACCAAAGGGCTATGCGGAAATCGTTATGTTTATTAGTAATCAGAGAAAAGATTTTTGTTTTTCCTCAGCTTCTGTACCCGAAAAGGGATATTGTTATTTTCAGCTAAAAGATCCGAAAGTCCTTACATCAACAATGTATTGGATATCAAATGGTGGTCAATATAATTTCCCGGCAAATAATAAAATAGATTCTGTATTAGCAATAGAAGAGATGACCGGTTACTTTCATTATGGCAGGGAAAAAAGTGTAAAAAAGAATCCGCTGAATAAGCGTGGCTTTACGACTTATCTTGAAATTAAGAATTATATGGAAATTAATTTTATAAATGGCATTATACCAATAGAGAAGGACTTCAAAGGAGTTGAAGATATAGTAAAAAAGAATTCTTCTTGCATTACGATTATCGGCAAGGGAGGTGAACATATAGATATTCCTTGCCATGTTGATTTTTTAAAACAAATTTAGAAAATCAAAGTCGTTTGCTAGAAGAGTAAATAAAACAGAGACCATCAAACTCTGTATAAGGAGGTGAGAAAGCGTTAACAGAAAAAGAGATAAAAATAATAAAAATAGATTACTTATTAGAAAAAAAGGAGGGAAAAAATGAAAGTTTTTAAATCAGTGAGAAAAATTACTAGTTTACTTACTATAATTCTTATTTTGTCTATTGTTTTATCTTTATCGATTGGTGTATTTGCAAAAACTACATTGGGCGTAAGTCTTCTAACTAGAGAGCATGTTTATTATAATTTTCTTGAGAAATATTTAAAAGAGGAAGCGAAAAACCTTGATATTGATATCATTATAATGGATGGAAAATTTGATAGTAATATTCAGATGAACCAAGTTCAAGACTTCATTACACTCGGTGTAGATGCGATTTTGATTTCTCCCGTTTCAGTTTCTGGTGCACAAGGATCTTATAAATTAGCAAAAGAAGCAGGAATACCTGTATTTACTTTTGATGCTTCAGCTCCCGGAGATTTTATTGCACATGTAGGAACAGATAATTTTAAAGGCGGTGAAGTAGCGGGAAGATATATGGCGGAGAATCTTTTAAAAGACCAAACAGGAAAAGTAGTTATTGTTACTTATTCTGAGATTGAAGGTTGTGTATTTAGAGAAGAAGGTTTTTGTAAAGTAATTAGCGAGTACCCAAACATTGAAGTAATTGATATTCAAAATTGTTCAGGAAGTATGGAAAAAGCTGCTAATATAACCCAAGATATGTTATTAAAATATGATGATATTGATGGTTTATTCGGCGTAGGCGATCCATTTGCCATGGGTGCATATCAAGTTATAAGAGCAGCAGGCAGAGAGATTCCCATTGTTGCCTTTGATGGAAATCCAGAAGGTTTAGCTGAAATTAAAAAAGGTGGAATTTGGAAAGCTGACGTTGCTCAGGATCCTAAAAAAGTCGCAATTACAGTTTTGAACTACGCAGTTGATTATATAAACGGCAAAGAAGTTCCTCATCTTACTTTAGTTGAACCTTTTCTCATAGATATTAATAATGTTGAACAATATATGAAGAAATAGATTTAATAAAATAAATAAGAATTGGTTAAAGGAAGGAGCTTGCAAGCTCCTTCCTTTTGGCCAATTAAAAATATCATAATGCCTGATTTAAACAATAAGGAGAATCTGAAATTATAGTGAATAAGAATATGATCCAAAATACTTTAATCGAAATTAGAAATATTTCAAAATCTTTCCCGGGAGTAAAAGCATTGGACAATGTGTCTTTGGATATATATCCGGGGGAAGTCCATGTATTAATTGGTGAAAATGGTGCTGGAAAATCAACTTTAATAAAGATAATTGCAGGAATTTATCAAAGTGATAGTGGTGAAATAAGACTAAAAGGAAAGTTAGTACATTTTAAAAATCCGAAACAAGCGATTAAAG
>CAZHOY010000308.1:0-2292 GCA_964534695.1 uncultured Actinomycetota bacterium
ACCAGAATGTTTAAAAAACTCTGGGTAAGATTCTTAATAAATTAAAATTATTATATTACTCATATCTTAAGGCATCTATGGGATTAAGCCTTGCAGCACGCATTGCTGGGAAGATGCCGAAGAAAAGGCCTATTAATGTAGAGAAACTAAGGGCAACAATTATGGGCATTGCTGTAATAGAAGTTTCCAGAACAGTGAATCTGTTTAATATAGCAGCAACAGAAACTGCAAATAAAATACCAAAAATACCGCCAGTAATACTAAGTACTATACTTTCTACTAGAAACTGAACAAGTATATCCCTGTTCTTAGCACCCATTGCTTTGCGTATCCCGATCTCTCTGGTTCTTTCGGTGACCGAAACAAGCATTATATTCATTATCCCGATACCGCCCACAAGAAGTGATATACCGGCAATACCGGCTATGACTACAGTAAAAATACCGGTAACCATGTTGATGACATCAAGTATCTGTGTTTGACTTTGAATCATAAAATCCTCTTTTTCACCGAGTCTTATGTTTCTATTTCTTCTAAGTATCGATTCTATCTCTTCAGAAGCTGCATTTATTTCGCTTTCACTGATACTCTGGACCAGTATCATATTATATGAGTCCAGCCCATATAATTTATTCTGGGCCGTGGTGACCGGTATGCTGATAGAGTTATCCTGGTCAATTCCAAACGCACCTATTCCTTTAGATTCCAGAGTTCCTATAACCTTAAAATTTTTCCCATCAAGTTTTATTATTTTTCCTATGGGATCCGTCTTTCCAAATAGATTTTTCATAACTGTCTGGCCAATGACTGCTACATTCAAAGAATTAGAAACATCGCTCCTGCTGTAAAATTTACCTTCCTCTACTTCTATATTGTTGAGTTCACGACCATTTTCCGTTGAGGCATATACTGTGGACTGAGTACTCTTGTTCAGGTATGAGGCTATAGATGAGCTAGTAATTACCGGCGCAACTTCAGTAATCAGAGTTGCCTCTCTCTCTATTGCTTTAACATCATCAATTGTTAGTTTGGCTTGTTGTGTGCCAGAGACAATTTGGTCTTCAGGATTTCCAGGCATTATATAAATTAAATTAGAGCCCATATCCTGTATGCTGCCTATTACAGACTGCTGCGCTCCGGTGCCGATGGACAGCATGGCGACTACTGCACCGACTCCTATTATTATTCCCAGCATGGTCAGAAAAGATCTCATTTTATTTAAAAAAAGAGCCTGAAAGGCAACTTTTATATTTTCCAGAAATCTCTTCATAATTTAAATTAATCGTTCTTATCTTTATTAAATTGACGAAATTATAACGGTATCTCCCTCGCTGAGGCCTGATTTTATTTCAATAAAGTCGTAATTGAATATCCCTGTGGTCACTTCTGTTTTTACCGTATCTCCTTCTTCAGTCAAAATATCCACATACGATTTACCGTCTTCTTCATATACATACTGTATCGGAACATATAAAATGTTTTCCACGCTGGAAGTTGTTATATCAAGACTTGCTGAAAAGCCGTATAAAACTTGAGGACCGTCTGCCATGTCCAGCTCTACTGTGATCTCAAATGATACCACCCCGCCGATATTTGTAGAGATAGGAGATATCTGTATTATTTTGCCGGTAAATTCATGTTCATAATAAGCATCCAGCCTTACCCCTACATCCTGTCCGACTTCTAAACTCACCACATCGGTCTCGTTTACTTCCGTCTTCACCACAAAGTCGATGCTTATTATAGAAATTGCAGGCACTCCCGGGCTGGCGTATTCTCCCTCGCTGTAGCTGGAAGAAAGTACTATCCCGTCATAAGGTGCATAGACCGTGCAGTTATCCATATCCATTTTGGCAAGCTCCAGGCTTATTTCAGAAATATTAAGCTGTTTTTCCGCCTGGTCAATATTTTTTCTTGTCATCTCTATCTGCGCCTCTGCGGTCTGCGTGCTGCCCAGATTGGTCCAGCTGGCTGAAGATTGGCTTAGTTGTGATTGTTCAAATCCGCTTTGTGCAGAAGACAGGCTGGAATTCTGCTGTGCCTTTACAGCATTGTAATTAGCTTCGGCATTGCTGGCGTTAGCCTCATATTGTGCAAGCTGAGTACCTGTAATACCGTCTGATATGGCCTGTGTCAGTATTTTTTCTGCTTCTTCCCATGCATTCTTCGCGCTTGCTGTTAACTGGTTGGATATATTTTCTGTACCAACCATTGCAGTGTATGCAGATTGGGTGGTCTGCTCTGCAAGCCCGGTATTTATTTCAGACAGCTGCAGCGCTATATGGTTGGCAT
>CAZHOY010000309.1:0-2254 GCA_964534695.1 uncultured Actinomycetota bacterium
TTTAACAGATACGGTGAAATAAGTGAAAAAACCAAAATAGGGGATATTCCAAATTATATTCCTGCTATGAAGTGGTATCAGAATAATGTGTTTCCAAAAAATATAGATTCCAGATATTTCAAATAAGAATTAATGTTCCTCTTCTGAAACAGTGCTGTCGAGGGGGAATTCTTCATCTCCTGTCCCAAACAAATCATCTGCCTCACTGGCCAGTTCCGTAAATTCTTTCTCCAGAGCATCGTTTATATTATTAATGATATTTTTATAGGATCCGGGTTCGGCAAAGTCCTTAAACTCCTGCATAATATTTTCCGCAATGGGATTGATTGGCTCTCCTATAAATATATGTATTTTTCTAAAGGTATTCATAATAAGTGAAATCATTCCCCTGGTTACCCTGTTGCTTAACAACCATTTTTTACTCTCGGAGCCCCTGTTCATGTTATGCATATAAACGGGAATTATAGGCAGCCTGGTCTTATAACTAAAGTAAGCGGCTCCTTTATAAAACTTAATAAAGCCGTTTTTCTTATTAAGCATACCTTCCGGAAATACTCCAAAAAATACATTCCTGCCTTTGGAGATTCTGAAAAGTTCCTTGAAGCTTTTAATATTCTTTGAGAACTGCTGTCTGAATATGGGAACGCAATTGGCAAATTTTCTCATAAAAAAGCTGGTGAACCAGTTGCCGAAATTTTCGCTTTCCGCAATAAAGCACACCCTCTTTTTTATAGCCGCCAGCAGTATTATGGGGTCAGCATCTGCAGTATGATTTATGGCCAGTATTACGGATTTATTCCCGGGCAGTCTTTTGGTATTAAAAACCCTGGTTCTGGTGAAGAGTTTATAAAAGTTAATAAACAGCACCCTGGGAATACTATAGAAGAAATCAGCTATTTTTTTTATAAAGTTACCAAACATTTTTTCCTTTTGGCGCATTAAAAGATTAATGCTGCTGATTAAAATTCACAGATGCTGTTTTGCAATATGAATTATATAGGTTAGGTGTAAATAATTCTACTATAATCAGGCAGCTGTTATTATTTTATATTCAGAAAAGTTTTTTTAATATTATAATAATGGGTTCCTCTCCAGTAATATCTGCCGCACCTTTTGCAGTACAGGAAATTTTGGTGGGTTTTATATACGTAGGGAGGAACTTTGTTTTTAATATCTTCTTTTTTTACCTTTATAAGTCTCCGGTTACATTCAATGCATCTTATAAGATTGGGTTCCAGAGAAAGTTTGAGGCTGGATTTGATTTGCCCCAGCTGCTTTTTTAGCCTATCATCCCTGATAAGTAAATATTTTATGGTTCCGTCTTTAAATTCTTTACGGGCAAGCATCAAAGAATCCCTGGTTAAAATAATTCTGCCGGTTTTTCCGGCTGTTTTTATTATGTAGTCATCACTGGCAGTATTGTTGTATAGGACATCATAACCTGCCATTCGCAGGTATCTGGCAAGTTTTCCTACCATTATGTCTGCTATAAATTTCATGTCTGTGCTATATCCAGCGAGTTAATCTCGGCACCCAGCAGTAAAATAAAGCTTGATATGTAAACCCACAGCAAAAAGCTGATTATGGAGCCCACCGAGCCGTAGACCAGTTCGAAGCTGGAGAATCTGTTTACAAAAAAAATAAAAATATGCTTTGAAATTTCCCAGGTAAATGCTGCAAGCAGGGCTCCTTTATATATATGATGTTTAAAGTGGGTCCTTCTATTGGTGCCGAAAAAATAAATAAGGCTGAAAACGGCAAAATTGAACAGCAGCCCCAGAAAGATGGATATTAATCTGAATAAAAATGTTGATACGGATTCATTCAGTTTAAAGAAGTCTATAATGGTGTTTGCCAGATAAAACAAAGATGTGGACAGTAGAAAAGACAGCAGTATGATTATAAAGGTCAGACTTATTATAAGAAATCCAAAGATTTTCTGCTTCCAGAACCTTCTCTGGGACCTGGTTTTATAAATTCTATTCAGCGAGAATTGAATTGAATCAAAGACGTATGTTGCTATTATTGCCAGAAATATAAAGCCTATAATACCGATGCTGGCTCTGTTTTCTATAACTTTTTCTATATTGGATTCAGTAAAGGCATATATAATAGGTATCCTTTCCTGGACAAAATCAAGTATGGTGGTTTGAATGTTCAGCTTATTAATAAAGGTACCGGACAGTGAAATGAGTATGAGCATAAGGGGGAAAATAGAGAAGAGGAAGTAGAAGGCAATTGATGAAGCCATCAT
>CAZHOY010000310.1:0-2230 GCA_964534695.1 uncultured Actinomycetota bacterium
ATTATATTTCAATATACTATTTCATTTTATATCATGATAATTATGGAAAATCCTTTCCTTTGGATAAAAGTAAAAGAAATTTTACCCCTTCTCTCCTTAACTCCTCATATAAAATTCTAAGTGAAATACAATATAATAATTGATGAAGATTTAAATACAGCAGAAAAACCATTACAGCAATAATAGCTTAAATAATTATAATGACTATTAAATAAGATTAAAGAAATAAAGCAGTGCAGCAGTGCCATGTACAGCCGCCAGTATAATTGTGGCTATGGCGAAATTCTGATGGAGCTTATAGAACACCTTTTTTCTTCTTGATTTGAATAAAATCTGGGTTACTAAAGTAACCATCAGCAAAACGAAAGTTACCGCCCCTAAAATTATAATCAGATTAAACATATTCTCCCTTTAAAAAATTATAACCTGCAAAAGTTTTAATCAAACCTGTCCTCAGGCCGGTCCCTTCCGGCGTAATCCGACCAGCCTCTCTGCTCCCAGTAGCCTTTATAATCATAATCAACCAGTTCTATAACATTTATCCATTTTGGCCATTTCATCCCGTATTTTCCCGGCACTACCATCCTGACCGGAAAACCATGCTCTGCGACTAAATCTCTTCCATTCATCCTGTAAGCCAGCATTACTCCTTCTCCCAGTGCTTCACCAATAGTTAAGCTGGTGGAATATCCATCCTCACAGTAAAAAACTACCTCCAGTACATCTTCCTCCAGAACCACCTGCTCCAGAATGTAATCAAAAGGAACTCCTGTCCATATTGCATTTCCGATAAGATTTCCACCCTGGGGATTGGATATGGTTTCCAGAGTGGCAAGTACTGAAGACTGAGGCATGTTTAAAATATCGGAATAATTCAGTACCACAGGATTTTCTACCAGACCTCTTATTTCCAGGTTCCATTGATCTATATCAATCTCCGGAGTAAAACCCAGAGATAGGGTGAAAAAATTCTGCGTCGAAACAAAATCAATTGCATCTGTTTCCAGCCTGTCTGCCAGAGGCACCAGATCATCAAACTCCGTTATGAAATCAAAAAGCACAGGGTTTTTTACCCACTTATTGGTAGGGCCGTTATCCACCACGATTTTTAATACACCGTCTGCAATAGGATTTAGATACTGGCCCTCTTTTTTCCATACCAGATAAACACTGCCATCTTCCAGCGCTTCAATGTTAAGATCTGCAGCATACAGGTCCGTAGCGTAGACTATGACATTTTCTATCCCTTGTTTAAGTTCCAGGTCATTTAAAATATGTTCCAGTTTAATGCCCGTAAATTCCAAATTGACCTCTTCACCATCTGAACGTGTTCCGGTTGCATCAAATACTTCTGTCTTATCCATATATCTCTCTAGAATCTCATAAAAAGAAATATCCAGTTCCTGCTTCAGAAGACCGGTAAAAAGTATCCTGTATTCCGGTATAGCTCTGGCAAATTCCAGATCGTTTTTGATCTGGTCCACATTAATATCCTCCGGAATGAAGAATTCTCCCCCCGCATTCTTACTAACTTCGTTCTGATATATATAGTAGATAAAGAAAACCAGGGCAACCACAACTGCCGCCGAGATTAAAACTACTATTAGTTTCTTTTTCATTTTAACTCCCGGTATCTATTTTAAAAAAAGGCAAAGTATGAAAACCCGCCTACAAATAAAATTCCCAGGACTATCAAGAGGACATCCACATATATTCCTTTTATCTTGTTTCTTATAAGGGCACGCCTGATAGCGGTAAGAGCATGTATGGAAGCCACCAGTAAAAAGGCCGTATTTAAATATACCTGATGAAGAGTATTAGCCAGCCCTCTGGATATAAAAGTGAAATGTCCTGTCTGACGGTAGCCGGTTATTATTATTAAAATTAAAAGGATTATAAGTATGTATGCCGTTATCCTGCTTAGTCTTACTAAAAATTTCTCCATAATAAAAAAATCTATTTTTATTATACGAGACAATTATATACCAGAATCAAATTATTTTTTATGTCTTTTATCAGTGCGGAATATGTGGATTTCAAGCTTTTTTAAGTGCTTAATTATTTCCTATCTTATCTGTATTCTTCTTTTTAAGAACGGCAGCAGTATAATAAGTATAATAATTGATGAAGCCAGTGTAACCCCACAGCTTAACCAGAAATCTCCGATGCTGCCGGTACCTATAAAAATATTCTTAAAAATCCTGAATACCCAGTAATTAGGGAAAGGATA
>CAZHOY010000311.1:0-2225 GCA_964534695.1 uncultured Actinomycetota bacterium
AGTAATTTCAGATTAAGCCCCTAAAATATGCCATACAGTGGCAAAATATAGCTAGAAACATAAGCAGGAGTAATAATTTTTACTCCTGCCATATTTTTTATTGAAAAAATGTAAGTATATTAGTAACATTACAGGCATATGAACAACAAAGGAAAGGATATTTCCAAAATAAAGTCAAAAATCAGATACCTTATGACCGAAATAGGGTCCTATGAAAGATACCTGATGGCAAGGCATAGGATGATAGATGCATCTCTTGTAGAGATGAAGACACTTGCCAAAAAGAGGCAGAGAAAAACTTCCGCTTACTACCTTTCCAGAAAAGTTGATGGGAAAACAAAACTTAAATATGTTAAAAAAGATGATATGGATATAGTGACAAGAAGAGCAACTGCCTGGAAATATTATTCACATAATCTATCTGAGTATGTAAAAAAATCCAAAGAGATAGAATCTCTTTTTAGAAAACTCGGGTATTTGTCTATTGAAATACCCGAAGGGTACGAGTAAATGGATATAGATATAAAGGCATACAGACAGGCTAAATAAGGGTAAAGTATCTGAGCTGCTAAAAAAAGACAAATCATATGACCATATAACCGGAGCAGGCTACGGAAAGGTTGATGAGCTTCTCTCCTTTATGCACGGGGTGGGATATATGAGCTCATAGATAATATAAAATCTCCCTTAAAAAGAAAGCCGGATACCTAAAGTAAGTTTTATCCGTCTTGTCCTGGCCCTAAGGCCAATCTTGGAGATTACCGGAATAAATCAGGTGCTCCATAAGCTCTTTTCTTCCCCTGTGATTTTAAGGAAAATGGGATGCAGCCTGGAAGTAATAGAGAGAGGGTTTTCCTCCAGAAATAAAAGTGGTAATAATCTGCCAATCTGTCTTGACACTATATATGATGAAGCTAAAAGAATAGGCCCCGGCCAATGGGAAAAGCTTCTGGAAGGCCAGGTAGTACTTCTTAAGGGATAAAAAATTTATAAAAAAACACCCCGGAATCTATGCCCTGGATGCCACAGAAATAGAAGTAGGCAAAAGTACCCAGTACCAGAATATGTCAAAAGTTACAAGAGAGGTGGTAGCTACTGATAAAAACGGGCAAAAATATCAAAAGATAGAGGTAAAATATGGTTATAAGCTAGTTATGCTTCAGGCTGTTTGCCAGGGAACTAGGTATATAGTTGCAGCAGCACTTGTTCCCATAAACGTTCACGAAGACACCCTGGCTTATCGGCTGGTAAAGTCTGCCTGCGATGTACTGGGGCCCCGGATATATTAAGATCATTTTAGCTGACAGAGCCTTTTTTGATGGAAATCTTTTTACCAGGATAATGGATCTTGATATTGATTTTATCATCCTGGCAAAAAGCACCAGCCAGATACTTGCCGATATGAAGGGGCTTGCAAAAATAAAAGGATGTAGCAAAGCTGCCACAAGTAAGGGTGAAAATATTATGGGTTTTCCAGGCTTAGTGCCCTCTCAAGCTGCCTGTATGGACTAAACGGGATACTGACCGGTGACGGCCATGGATTTATCACCAGCTTAAAAGTGAATACAGAAGTAAGGCTGGCCAGAGCTTTTAGCCTTTATTCTAAAAGATGGGACATAGAGAACTATGGATTCAGGGAATTTAAAAACCACTGGGGTCTTGAGGCTCTTCCCGGGAAGAGGTTTGCAGCTGTATGTATGTATTCCTTATCCTTGTAATGTCTAATACTGTAGAGACCTGCAAGATAAGCAGGAGGGATAAGTTTGTCCAGAAGGGTTTTAAGAGTTTAGTAAAAGCCAATTTTTCCTACACTGATGAGATAATAATATACAAAGACGGTTATGTAGGGATATTTTTGCTTAAGAAGTTTCTGCTTTTAATGGATCTTTCTCCACCATCTGAAGAAGCGGCATTTAGGATAATAAAATATCCCCAGGGCAAAGGAGAAATCTGGTAGAATTTTCCTTACTGGCAAAGCATACCTCATTTAACCTTTTAGGAATAATTTCAAATAAATAGCCCTTCAATTTAATTTAATCTAACAATTTTTTATTATTATCAGTGATAAATTTCAGAAAAATCACTTAAATTTTCTATATTATTTGAAATATTCGCCTTGCTGTTGTTAATTGAAGGAGCTTAATCTGAAATTGCTGTGTTAATATATGAAAATTCTTGACAAATTATATGTAAATAAGTTAAAATATTACAGAAAATATAAATTT
>CAZHOY010000312.1:0-2218 GCA_964534695.1 uncultured Actinomycetota bacterium
CCGCTACCAAAGTATTCTTGAGCATTTCGATCTTGTCAATTATTTCATTCATCATCATGCCTCCACGATTCTACCTTGACCTCTACCCGAAGGGGCCATATAACATTTGCTTAACCTGTATTTTCGTGCCCGTAGCGACAGCACAAATCGTGACAAAGAAAATATCAGGTTGCAGCAGTTGTTATATGCTTATTATTTAAATAATAATGATAAAAAATAATCGTTTATGTTTTCATTGTCAGGTTGAGCAAATATATTGAAAAACTCACTATTCAATAAAGTCTCATGATATAACCAACGAGCAATTTTATCTATTTCAATACATATTTCATTTATTTTTTCTTGAGTTGTATTTATTTTACCCCCATGAGCTACACAGGAACGAATACCATATGCTTTTTTTATTAATTTATAAACCTCTTTACGACCTTCAATTGACTCTGTTACTAACAATGCTATTCGTTCAGATAGTTGGTGCGCTAATTCATTTGTACTCGTTGATAATAACGCTTCGAAAGCAATACAATATGAATTAATTTTTAATGCAATTTCTTTATCATGACGTGCTATTTGTATATAATACTGATATCTTTCTAACCGATTTATATGACCAAGTAAAACTATATTAGATGTAGTATATTCTTCTTCTTTAGCAAATAACAAAGAAAACAAAGGATTTATAGAAGCAGTTAATTCGCTTTTACGTAGCGAAAGAACTTCTTCCTTACCGTTTGCCATACAATATCTAATTACATTAAAATTGCTATGAATTGCTGGGTTTCCTTGGTAAGAAGTAATTCCAAATGCAAATTCACTATTAATTGCATTATCATGACTTATCCAAATTACACTAAATAATAGTGATATATCTTTTAAGAATTTTTTTACTCCTATTTTTATATCGGCAATATTTTCAATATCTCGATAACAGTATACTACTGGTTTATCAGAAATTATAACATTATATTCTAAAAGTTCCATTGCTTGTATGATTTCTGGTATATTAATTTTATCAATAATTTTTTTCTTATTTAAACAAATTCGTAAATCAGTATCCTCAATGATAAAATCATCAATTAAAACTGTAGAAATATTAAAATTATACAATGCAGCAATGTATAAAACTTCCATATGAATAACGGTTCCTTCTTTTTCTTCTGCGCCCGTAGCGTCTTTCTAACTCCTTCTTATATTGATTTCAACTTAAGCAGGAATATTTTGAGATGTCAAGAACAATTTTATGATTTAATGCACGGCAAATCTTGATTAATTAGAATAAATTCAATAATACAGTTCTTATTTCCGGTTATTCAGAAGTATGTATAACCGGTATGGTTATAATTTTGAATCATAGTTTGGAAAAATACAAGAAGATTATCAATAAAAGTAAGGATATAAAGCAAAATAATAAAAGGTTCTATACTCACTCGTTTTGAGTTTGTCAATTTCTTACACATGGTTGTTTCATCTAATTCTTTATGGTAAAATAAATTGACAAACTCACTACAATCGGAAATACTGACAATTTAATTAATTGTTAGTATATATCTCCCGGACGAGGTGTTTTTTTGATTATCTTAAAAGCAATCCTGTTATAGAAAAATGTGTGAAGGGTAAACAAATCGAGAGTTATATTGCTTTTTTGGGCTAAAACTTAAAATGTGAGAATTGGCAGCTAAACCAGGCGATTGACGCGATAAATCTATTTTTCATTTTAGTTGGAGGGTAAAAAATAACCGAAGAATACCAACCGTACTTTCCAAAGAAGAAGTGGCCGCTGTATTTAATTATCTCAAAGGAGTAAAAGCCTCCTGGATTTTTTATAAACTTCGTGAGATAAGAGAATTGCTGTGGAATGATCAAAAAAGCGGAATAATTACAAAGATACAATACTACTGCTCATATTCACTCCCAAAAATAAATATAAGGAACCCGGGAAGCCATGAAAATATAAAAAAATGGCGTAGAATACACATTTTCCTGGATTCCTGGTCTCCTCATTCAAATTTTTAATGATAATTTTAAAGAAATAGAGCAAGTGTGTCGCTTTGCGCTACAGCGTAAATTTTTAACTAAAATATAATTGATAAATTTATTTTTGTAAATTACAATAACTAAGGTGTTTTGAAATTGTGATTACGTAGCTGATGCAATTAAAAGGTTTTAAATCACATTACCGTATCAGCTTGAAATCGAGGAACAAAAATTAATGTTCATC
>CAZHOY010000313.1:0-2216 GCA_964534695.1 uncultured Actinomycetota bacterium
AAGAATGTGAGCTTGCACCCATATATAAACAGGCTGAAATATTTTTATACCCTTCGTTGTATGAAGGTTTTGGCCTACCAGTTCTTGAAGCTATGGCCTGTGCAGTTCCAGTAATTACTTCTAATGTTTCTTCACTCCCAGAAGTAGCTTCAGATGCTGCAATATTGGTAAATCCTTATAGTGAAAAAGATATTTATACTGCAGTTTGCTCTTTGTTAGAGGATGGTTCCTTGAGAGAAGAATTAATTTCTAAGGGTTTAGATAGAGTAAGAGAATTTAGCTGGGAGAAGACTGCTAGGGAAACTCTAAAAGTGTATCATGAGGTTTACAATTTATAAGTCCAGAAATATTTTTTATAAATTATATACCTGAAAATAAATATCCTACTAAAAATAAGTAGAAAATTTTTATTGTATATTTTTGTATATTTTTATATATTTTGATAAAATAATAGTAATTTTATAAATATAAAGAGCAATATTGAAATTTTAAATATCTTCTAGAAGGAAGCTTACATGTAATTTAAAACACGCAGTCTAGAATTCATTTCATTCATGCCAGAAAAATTAAACTCTTTGTATTTTAAACTTAATTTATTAAGAAAGGGGGGGAATAATAATGAAAAATAAAATACTTAAGATTAGCGGTGCCATATCAGTATTTTTTCTTGTTCTTAGCCTAAGTTTTGGCCTTGGAATGATTTCTCCTAAAAAAGCTTTCGCTCAGGATGAAACCAAAATACATATTGACAGTTTTTATACAGATTTTGAGGGTTTTTTATGGATGGAAGGTTGGGCAGCCGATCCTTCATCAATAGATGGAACTGGGATTGCTAGGATAGATGTATATTTAGATGGTTTTGATACTTTTTTAGGAGAAGCGTATTATGGTATGCAACGGGGTGATGTTGCTGATTATTACGATAATGAAAATGTAAAGAATTCTGGCTGGGAACTTATAGTTGATCTTACCCAGTTTGAAATATCTGAATTTTTAGGCAGTCATACCATCGATATATATGCAATAAATGGTGATGGTTCTGTAGGAAGTATCTCGAGGGAATTAACATCAACTATAGAGGAAGATAAAGGAAAAATTTCAAGGGATTATCCTGATGAGGCAATTGTATATGTTGAGTATTCATCTATTGGTGAGGTTGTTTCTGGTACTCTTGTTATAAGTGGATGGGCAGCAAATCCTGGAAGATCTGATACCAGAGTGGTAGTAGCATATCCTATATTATGGGATGGTACAAATAGATATTTTGGTGATCTTAATCCGTATTATAGCCAACGTCCAGATGTAGCAGAATATTATGATGATCCTATTTTAGAATATACTGGATGGGCATATACATTTGATACTACCGCAATCTCAAATGGTACCTATGATGTGGTAATTGAATCATGGGAATTTGAATATGATCCGGAAGATCCGGAAACAGGTGCTTTTACTCAAATAGATTATTCACTTGATACATATGGTCAAATAACTATACAGAACTAATAATTAGCAAAATTAAAGTAAGAATTGCATGTAAGCTTCCAGAGATAGCAGGTAATGCCGCGGTTATGGTTAATCCTTATAGTGAAAAGCAAATATATGAAGCAATACTTCATTTAGTAGATAATGAAAATAAAAGAGAGCGATTGATAGATATGGGTTTAAAAAATATTAAAAAATTTAGCTGGGAAAATACAGCCAAACAGACATTAAATATATATCAACAAATCTATAAAAAATATAGGAATGGGGAAAATATAAATGAAATGGATAGTTAAAGAATTATGATTACTGTTTTTAGCAATATTTATACTGTCCTTAATTATTCCAAATTTTGTTTATGCCAGTAGTAAACAGATGCAGCTGCATTGATTACTCGTTTTTATCAGCGGTGTCTGGAAAGAGAACCGGATAAATTCAGACTTGATAACTAGGTTTCTCATTTGTTATCTAGTAATTTAAGTATTACTGATGTTGCAGGACGTTTTATATTTGGCAATTAATAGTTGGTTATAACGATAATAAAACCTACTGTGACTGGATTAGTGATATGTTTACTATAAATATAATTCATAAAAACATAGCCGAAGGCATATCAGATTTAAATCCTGAAATAATCATTAAAAAAACTGATTCTAGAAAATGATTTTTTTTATTACTACTTCCACGTTAAAAGTTTAAAATTCGAATTATCTTTTCCAAATTTTTTATTA
>CAZHOY010000314.1:0-2197 GCA_964534695.1 uncultured Actinomycetota bacterium
CCTTTTTATTTTCAAATTCAATAGCCTTAAAGTCATTATTTAGACTTTTTTTACCTTTATCTAAGACATCACCTTAATTATTAAAAGACTTCTAATAGTTTTTTTATCTCATAATCTATAAAGTTCTTGGTATTTTCTACTTAACAATAATTTTACTTAGATAATTTAATTTCTTTCCACTCTCCTACCATAATAGAATATCCTTTTTTATAAACCAGAACCTTTACGTAATTCTCTTTCTTGCTATGTATTAAAATCTTTATTTTATCCCTTTTGATTTGCAGGTAATATCTTCTTTGCTTTAAGATAAAATTAAAACTGATTTTTTGCCATTTGCGTGGTAAACAGGGATTAATACTGACGGGTTCACTGTCAAAATCTACACCTGCATACCACTTTAAAGTCATCAAAATCACTCCACCCATAACGCCAGTATGAATTCCCTCCCCTGTGGTCCCATCTTGAATATCTTTATAATCACTATTTAAAGCTTTCATATATAATTTCCAACCAAGTTTTTCATATCCTATTAAATGAGCTAAATAAGAATGAACAATAAGACTTAAAGTAGAATCATGTAAGGTTCTCTTAAGATAATAGTCAAAATTAACTTTTAAAATATCATTTTCTTTATAATAACCCAGCCCATTAATTATATCTACTACTCCATCTAACCCTAAGTTATAAAAGGCCATAAGAGTATCAGCTTGTTTTGAAATTTTAAACTCATCAGGTGAGATCCCTTCTGCCTTTAATAATCGATCCATACGATTTATTTTTTTACTTTTATTTAGATATTTTTTCCAATCTAATTCTTTTAAGTCAAAATAACCATCAAATTGAGATATCATTCCATCTTCAGATATTACAAGATTTATCTTCTTACCAATATCTTTCCATTTTTTTATTTCCGCTGTTTCTAAATTAATTTTTTTTACTACGTAATTTTTAGAATATTTGTTTAAAATATTTAATATTTCAATAGCTTTCCTGAATAACCATGCAACCATAATATTTGTGTAACTATTGTCCTTTAGGCCAGCTTTATCTGAATCAGGATATTTCTCATGATACTCATCCGGCCCCATTACCCCTTCTATTTCATAACGCTGTATTTCTTTATTATACTCAACTTTGCTTGCCCAAAACCTGCATACCTCAAAAAAGATCTCAGCGCCATATTTTTCTATAAAATCAGCATCTCTAGTTATCCAATAGTATTGCCAGATATTTAAAGCAATAGCCAAGGTAACATGATATTGTAAAGCGCTGTGATCAACATCCCATTTTCCAGATATTGGATTTAAATTAATAATTTGACTTTGTTCACTACCACCACTACCACTTTGCCAGGGATATAATGCACCTTCGTAACCATTACTTCTTGCATTTCTTTTAGCCATATCTAATCTTCTATACCTATAAAGTAAAATCGACCGGGATATTTCCGGAAAGTGAATGTTATAAAAAGGTAAAATAAAGAGTTCATCCCAGAATATATGCCCTCTATAAGCTTCCCCATGAAGTCCTCTCGCTGGAAATCCTCCATCAATATTAGCATTATGTGGCGAAACAGTGACTATCAGATGGTACAAATTAAGACGAATTAATTTTTGTATCTTGTCATTACCCTGAATTTCTATATCATTTTCTTTCCAAATATTATTCCAGATCTTTTCACTATAGTATAAGGTCTCCTGAAAGCTGCCAATTTGTTTAATACAATCTATACTTTTATCTATCAGAGAGTTTTTTATATCTATATCTTTAGAAGTATAAATAGCTATTATTTTATCAATGGAAATTGCCTTAGCTTCTGAAGCTAATATACTAAAATGTGTAAAAACTGCACCAATAGATTCACCAATTGTTATATCAGGTTTTATTTCTTTATTGTCAATACTAATAATCAGCTTAGCAGCCAAAGCAATATCAATTTGGGATTGATTTGTTCTTACCATTATAAAACTTATATCTTTCTCTCTTCCCTGCTTAACAAGATCGTAATGTTTTGAACTGAGTGCTCTATACCTCTTAACTCCAGAATTAATTGTATTTCCATCTAATTCAGATTTAATTGTTATATTATCGGAATAATTTAAAGGAGTGATAGTATATTTTATCGCCCCGATATGTGGGTTTGCCATACTAGCTATTCTGCTGGATTCTATTAAGGTCTCCCTATTCTTATCATCTT
>CAZHOY010000315.1:0-2189 GCA_964534695.1 uncultured Actinomycetota bacterium
GAGATGGATTCTGATGAGAAACGCTTGCAAATGTATCAGGATCAAATTTGGCAATTAATTCAGCCGCATCCTGCCAAAGCTTATCCTCATCATAGTCTTGATATACATTAAAAACTGGGATTAAACTTGATTTTACTCGAGAAAGGATGAGATAAGTATAAACAAAAACTTTTGCTCTATCAACTTGTTCTTGAGATAAATGTTTAAGAGTATGAACATTATTCAGCAAGTTAAAAAACTCTTTTTTTGTTTTTGGTTCATGCACAAACCCAAGCCCTGAATATAAAGACTCTCCAGCAATTACACAAGGAATACCAAAAGTTGAGTATTCAATGCCAGCACTACCGTGGCCTGTCAAAATAACATCTACAATTGACGGCAAAGAACTACTGCCAATATTATCTGGTAAAAACTTAATATGCGTGCAATCTGCAGCCCATTTCTTATATTCTGATTTTGTAGATGTTTTAACTTTATTTCTTACATCTGAGGGATGTGCTTTTACAAACCAATTTATATAATCAATATCATATATTGCCTGAAGAGTGTTACGTAACCACATCAAATTATCTCTAAAAATACGCCATCTATTGGTAAAAACACCATCTGTAAGCGTGTTTACCATAATCCCAGCTATCGGTTTTTTTTCGTCCCAGCCAAAACACTTACATAATTCTTTACGCGCTATGGTTTTATGATCTGTACTATATGCTCGCGCAGCATCAGGTATATCGTTAACAGGTGAAAGTCCAGCAAATCTATTCCTGATAAATTCTTCACCTCGAATAATTGCTTCTTTACGATAATTATTATAAACATGGTTAAATACTTCTGTGCTATAGCGATGGGTATTAATATAAGTTTCAGACAAATCACTAAATCTGCGTAATGTAAATTTAGTAGGGCCACCGCCACGAAAATACGTTTCAGTTTTATGCTTTAATGCGCTCTGAAAAATAATACTGCCCGGTATAAATTGTCTTTCAGATTGAATTAGAACAGAAAAACGTCCTGATGAAAAAACATTTTCTAAAAAATTCTGATAACTTATACCGTTAATCAAACCAGAAAAAACTCTCCAATCTATTTTATCTAATGTACCCTGGCCGGTAAACCTCAAATAATGATCATAAACTGGCTTACCTAAGTCAATGCCCTTAAATTTTAGATTTAAAAAGTCTTCTACTGTTTTAATACCCCTTAAAATATTCCACGCTTTAAAACCATATAAAATAATATGGAAAAAATCTTTCTTGCGATCTTCTAAATATATAAATTCGGAAATCCCATACGATCGGAATAACTCCTCAAGTTTCCGATCCCTTCCTAATAACAATCCAACACCAGTTAACCCATACACTGCCATAGCATGACGAGCCACAACAAGATTAATTAAAATATATCCACTATGGGGAACTATAGCCTCAACTAAAACTACTTTTGATAAATCTTTAATAGTACGCTTTTTATCAATTTCCTGCCACCTTCGATTATTGACTTTTATAAATTTATCAAAAGCTCGCATTTCTTTATTTACACCAATAACACTTTGCTTTTTCGCATATAGCGATCTTAACCAACGTAACATAAAAACCCCGAAAGTAAAAAATAAAAGGGATAATTCAATAAAAATATTTTTTCTAAATTTTAGATTGTTTTCTCTCATTAAATTCCTTTTACATTATTGCCTTTTTCCAATGTTGTGCGCAGGAACTCCTGCAACAATTGCATATTTTTCTACATTTTTAGTAACAACTGCTTTACTCCCAACTACTGCACCTTTACCAACTATGACTCCTGCTAATACGCTCACATGACTACCTAGCAAAACGTCATCTTCTAAAATAATTTTACCATAAGTATACCCTTGGTCTTTAATATACGACTTTTTTTTAATACCATGATTTGAACTTTGAACATAAACAAATCCAGAAATAAGAACTTTTTCACCAATAGTTACATCTACCCCGCAATTAAAAACACTATATGCCCCTATATTTGTATTATTTCCAATAGACAATGTTGCATTATTTGCCGCCAACAAACGTACATCTCTATCAATTTTACAGTTATCTCCTATAATAACTTTTCCATTTTCTCTAACCTTAATTTCAACCTGACCCATACATTTCACATTATTACCTATAGTAATATTTTTAGCATTTCCATCAATACGTAAAATAGGTATT
>CAZHOY010000316.1:0-2180 GCA_964534695.1 uncultured Actinomycetota bacterium
CTAGCTATATTTTGCCACTGTATGGCATATTTTAGGGGCTTAATCTGAAATTACTTATATACTAATGTAAAATAATGTAAAACATACACTCATCCTTAATTTTATTTGTATATTTTTATTTGAAAAAAATTATGATATTATGAAAATATAAAAAAATAATGCAATATGATGTAATGATGTATAAAAGTAAAAAGAATAAAGGAAATAAAAAGAAAGCAAATTATGTTAAAATAGCGCGAGAATCAGGGGTATCCATTGCAACAATCTCAAGAATACTAAATAATTATCCTCACGTAAAAGACGAAACAAGAAAAAAGGTTATAAATGCTATGGATGCACTAGGGTATAACACAAATGAAATTATTATTAAGTCTAAATCTATAAATAATGGCTTGATAATATTTAATGTACCTTCTTTGAAGAATCCTTTTTACAGTCAAATTGTAAATGGAGCAAGGGTTGCAGCCAACCGTCACGGATATCATATCCTTATTAACGAGAGTGATATTAATCTGGAGAATTTCAATAATTTATTAAATATTTTAAAAAAATTTAATGTGGCAGGATTGATAGTTCTAAACTATTTATCTTTAGAATTACTTGATAAATTTAATTCAACTGTTCCTTTGGTTCAGTGTTGTGAATATAATGAAGATTCCGATATTTCATATGTCGGCATTGATGATATTTCAGCAAGCAAAATGGTTATGGAATATATCTTATCTAACAATAGGAGAAAAATTGCACTAATTAACGGCCCAATGCATTATAAATATGCACGGCATCGACTGAATGGATATTTAAATGTACTCAAAAACACAAATATACCAGTTGAAAATAATTGGATAGTAAGTTTACCAGAAATTAATTACGATATGGCTGTTTCTGCTTGCTCTTATCTACTTAATTTGTTTAATCGACCTGATGCAATTTTTGCTATTTCGGACGTTTTTGCTGCGGCAGCAATTAAAGCCTCCTCAAATATAGGACTTAGAGTCCCACAGGATATACTGGTTGTTGGTTTCGATAATGTTGACATTTCAATAATGACTAGTCCAACTATTACAACTGTAAACCAACCTAAATTTCAGCTTGGTTTTATGGCTTGTGAATTATTGATCGAAAAAATCTCAGATCCAAATACACCTTTACGTAAAATATTACTTGATGTAGAGCTTATTATTCGAGAGTCTTCTATGTTTTCATCATCAATTAAAAATATAACCACTGGCCGATAGTCATGTATTCTTTAGAAGGTTATTTAATTAATTCAGAAAAATTAAAAACAGAGGTTGATGCAAAAATTTCTCGGATAATAGCTTTCGGAGGTTGTGAGAACCGTAACTGTTGGCGATATTAGACTTCATAATATTTTGTGTACCAAATTATCGGCAGTGTTGCCCTTGAGATTCAAAACCAATTAAATCTTCAAATACTTAGTTTACCTTCCTTGATAGTTAACAACCTAGCAAAACCTTGATTTTATTGATTTCACAGTGAGGATTCACACCTTTTTTGGAGTCCCAAAGTAGATGTAATCCATTTCTACAATTTCCTAAAGTATATATTGCTCCATCATACTTATCCGTGATATAATAAATATGTTGACAAAGGTATTATTGGTTTTATAGGAAAATACTTGGTCCTACTAAAATCTACAGTTCAAAGAAGTTTTTTACCTCTAGCAGTCAGATAGATAACATCCCAGAATAACATTTGTAAATAGTAGGTGGATGCCTCTGTTCATTATTGTGTATGATGTTACAGAGGTTTAGAGCTCTCTTACTTAATTTTATATACTTCGAGTATGCCAAAATGATATTTCTCGATACAATTTCAATAATAAAAAGCAAATCCACCGGGCCAACTCACGGAAAAAATACTATCTGCTGGACTTCCCTTCATGCACTGTTAACGGAATTTAAAAAAACTTATTACTTCTTGCTTCGTAATGTAAATTCCGATATTTTTATTGCTTTGGTTCGTTCTGAACCCTTACATTTTATATAAAAGTCTAATTTTTAATTGATGATTTCTAAAAATTATACTTTCTTGTAGCTTAAAATCTAATTGATTAAATACATTTACAGAAACATATATGATATTTTTCATATAATTTTGATATTATTTATTTACTTGTGAAAAATATTTTGTTATTATGTGAAAGGATAACTTAAGCA
>CAZHOY010000317.1:0-2161 GCA_964534695.1 uncultured Actinomycetota bacterium
ACCAGCAATGTCGGTATGGAAACAATTAAAGCTCCCGCCATTTGTGTATTCCATTCAACATATCTACTTCCGGCCAGATTTGCCAGAGCTACTGTTACAGGTTGGACATTGGGATTTTGAGTTATGATTATTGCAAAAAGATATTCATTCCATATTTGTGTAAACTGCCAAACGGCTGCTACCACAAAAGCTGGTATTGCAACTGGAAGCATTATATGAAGGTATATTCCAAATATATTGCTCCCGTCAATCTTTGAAGCTTCTACCATTTCATCTGGAACCACTGCATAATAATTACGGAAGATAAGAGTAACTATTGGTATACCATAGATGACATGAGTTACAATTAAACCTGGAATTGAACCATAAAGTCCAATAGATCTTAGGACCAGCACTAATGGAATTAATATACTTTGATTTGGAATAAACATCCCGAATAATATCAGGCTAAATAAAACATTAGAACCTCGGAACTTCCACTTTGATAAGATATAACCATTCCAGGAACCCAATAATGCAGAAATAATAGTAGCAGGAATAGTTAAATAAAAACTATTCAGAACATTCTGTTTAAGCTGAATGAAAGCACTTATAAAGCTTTCGAACTTCATATTCTTAGGCAAATGCCACATTGTTTTAATGCTTACTTCATCAAAACCTTTAAGTGATGTAACGCCAAGTACATATATTGGAACTAAAAATATAATAAGAAATATAGTCAGGACGATATATATAATAACTTTTTTCTTCAATCTCCATTCCCCTTGCGTAAGCTTATTGTCAAATAAGGAATAATTAACACTGCAACCGTTAGAAGCATAATAAGAGAAATAGCAGCTCCTTGAGCATATCTATTTGCATGAAAAGTCGTCTCATACATAAAGATAGATGGAAGGTCAGTAACAAATCCTGTGCCTCTTCCGGCCATTACATAAAACAAATCAAACATTTTAACCGCTATATGTCCCAGAATGATGAGAGCACTTAGAGTAATGGGTTTTAGAAGTGGTAAAATTATTTTCGTATAGATTTTAAATTCGGTGGCACCGTCAACACGGGCTGCTTCCCTTAGCTCAGCAGGAATCCCTCTAAGCGCTGCCAGGTACATTGCCATAACATATCCAGTAAACTGCCAAGAAGCTGCAAGAATAACAGGAATTAGTGCAAGGTTAAAAGGACCAATACTCATAGTGGAAGTATACCATCCAATTTTTACGATATGCTCAATACCTATTTTTGAGAGAAATTCATTTAATAAAAGATTTACCCCTGTACTGGGAGAGAATATCCATCTCCAGGCGATTGCACTTACAACAGATGAGACTGCCAGCGGAAAAAGGAAAATAGTCCTAAAAACACCTTCTCCCTTAATGGATTGATCAAGCAACATCGCAAGTAACAGACCACCACCAATACAAATAGTAAGAAATAAAATAGTGAAAAATATATTGTTGTAAATGTCAATTAAAAATCTCTGATTTTTAAATAAAGATATAAAGTTCTTTAGCCCAACGAAAGTGTAGTCGGGTAAAATTCCTTCCCACTTGGATAAAGAGACTCTTCCTGACCATATGATAAATACATAAACAAATACACCAATTGCAATTACTGAAGGCATAATTGTTAGAATTGCAATTGTTCTTTCTTTTCTTGACTGTTTCATTTTTACATACTTATCTCTACTATCATTGTAAAAAGTCTTTAATTCTTCTTTAAAACGATTTTCACTATTTTATTATTTGCCCATAGATTTTAAAATCTATGGGCAAATAAATCTACAGGTTTTCAAATATTATCTATTATAGATTCTCATCAGCAGCAGCCTGGAATGCAGCTGCGGCGGCGTCTACATCTTTGTTAGCAACAAGCATTGTCATAACATCATTTATAGATGCTACCCAAGTTTCAGACACTGCTGCTCCATGCATAATACTTGGTACAATTGCATCCTTGGCATAGTCTTCAGCAGCACTCTTCATGTATACATCATACAGGCTGAGATCAGGATCTATTCTTGGTGAAATTGAACCTTTCGGAGGATTGAATGCATCCTGTCCTTCTTTAGAACCACAGAGTTTTAACCATGCTATTGTAGCATCAGGGTTCTTAATATTTTTAGGCAGGCAGAATGTATCAGATAGAGCCATGAAGTTTCCGGATG
>CAZHOY010000318.1:0-2160 GCA_964534695.1 uncultured Actinomycetota bacterium
TAATGGGTGCTGATTTAAAAGCCGAAACAGCTATCAATGCTATAGAAACAGCTATAGCTGAACAATATGATGGAATAGTAGTAGCACCTTTTAATGAAGGTACAGAAGTTACTATCGATAAAGCTGTTGATCAAGGAATACCTGTTATAACAATGCTGGGTGAAAGCTCAGTAACTTCAAAAAGGTTATCTTTTGTAGGAACTGATATACCTGATTTTGCTAGTATTCAGGCTCAGGCTACAATAGATTTACTAGAAGGAGAAGGAAAAGTAGCAAATATAACTGGATTTTTCAGCGCATCACCACATGAGCTTTGTAGTAATACATATAAAGAATATCTAGAGGATAATGCTCCGGGTATTGAATACCTGGGTAAATGGGAAGGTAAAGACAGTGCTGATGTAACTTATGATGTTGCAAAGGACATATTAACTGCTAATCCTGATGTAGATATTATATATTGTAATGCAGGGGGTCCTTATGGTGCAGCAAAAGCTGTAAAGGATGCGGGACTTACTGGAGAAGTAGGTGTTGTATGTAATGACTTTATTGATGAAAACCTGCAGTACATAAAAAGTGGAGAAGTATGGATAATTGTTGACCAGAATCCATTTGGAATGTGTTTTGACGCCATCGTAGCTATGTATAATTACGTTGTTTGTGGAACAGTACCAGATGAATTCATACCAGCGGTAACTCCAGTTATGACAAGAGACAATTGGGATAGCGATGAATATGCAGAATTATTTGAAGATATAGAGTAATTTGATAGTAGATAAATAGTAACAGTGTAGTCAAAAGAGAAGGATACCTTGTTGGATTTTATTCACTTTTTACAGCAAGGTATCCTAAAATTTTTATTATGGTATTTTGTATTAAGGAAGAAAAGAATAAGATTGGATTAGAAACTAAATTCTTAGATAAGGCTTGTCACATAGATTAATTTAATTTATGGAGAGTATAGTGCAGTATAAGATATATAAAAAGGGACCACCTCCCTTAAAGTGAGGTGTTATAACTGAGTAACACCTCACTTGAAACAAACAATCCATTTATTATAATCGAAAATTGGATAAGAAGAAAGGTGGTTTTGTTTATTTATCCGGAGATGTACAAATTGTTAGGCGTGTGGGGTAAACCCCTACAGTTAGACATAATATTAACTTAAAGATAGAATAACTAATGAGACTTTAAAGTTAAGAGATAGAAGGTCTCATTAAGAATGGGAGTAAGAAGAAGCTTAATGCCAAGGATCTTATTACCCATTCCGATTAGGGTGTAAAGTAATATTCTTATAATTATGTTGAGGTTTTAAAGGAGCATGGAATAGAAATATACATGTCAGGCAAGGCAAGTCCTTATGATAATGTCAAGATAGAGTCTTTCTTTAGGGCCCTAAAGGTAGAAGAAGTCTATATTTTCAAATATAAAACATACACCGAAGTGCTTCAAAGAATTACCTATTTTATTTAGTAAGTTTATATTAGGAAAAGATTAAATTCTTTGCTTGGGTACATGCATCCGGAAGAATTTGAAAGAGTCTGTAAATAATGGAAAAAACTAAAGGGAATGAGTTCCATCAGCTGATTATAAATAGTTAAATTGGTGTCTAAATTTTTGGTTTCATATCAATATTTCCTCCTTTTTTTTATAGATTTAAAAGCATTATATAAAAGAAGTAAGAAATGTCGTTAAAAAATATCAAAGGATACTCATCTGTTCAATAGGAATATTAAAAAGAGGTTATAAAATATTGGAATTTACGAACATAACGTGCTTAAAGTCAAGATTCTGTCATTCTAATGCAGTCTTTCCTTTTCCTGTAGCGGTGGGTCCTTACTTTCTTTTTTTTCTTGGGACTTGCTATTCCTACACCACGTAAGATGCGGTGCACTGTAGGCTGGCTTAAGATAACGCCTTCTCTTTCTTTAAGAAGCTCTGCAAAGTGACTAAAATTGGTACCAGGATACTTTCCTCTCTTAAGCTCTACTACCAGATCTTTTACCTTATCTTGTGTTGCATTCATTGGCTTTCTAGATCTATTGCCATGTATTACTGCCACAGGACCATTTATTCTCACCCCTTTTTTGATCCTTTTCATCTTTCTGGTAGATAACATAAGAACTTCTGCAGCTTCCTTTACTTTCATCTCTCCCTCTA
>CAZHOY010000319.1:0-2145 GCA_964534695.1 uncultured Actinomycetota bacterium
AAAAATGCCTGTTCCTATTGGTTTTAGTTGATTATTTTAGGACAAGCTCCTAGCTTAGTTTAAAAATTATTTGTGTTGTGTGCGATTAGGGTTATCACTGCATAACAATGGAAGCAGAATCTCACGCCAATCTTCAATTGAACCGCTTACGCCATTGATTTCAAGTCCCATATCGTCGTAGTATATTTCTAACTTTTCATTACAGCAACCACATTTTAGGAGGTATCGGGGTGATTTCTTACTTGAGCCCTTTTTATGATATACTCTTATTTCGGGTTGTCCAAAGCGTTCGGTATTGTAAAATTTATTTTTTCTCTTTGATATTTTCATATTATCTTTTTTAATTGTTTTTAATTCAAGTTACAGGTATTAACAGCGATTTTTCTCTTTTACTACTATACGCTAAGATGTTAAAAGTAAAATTTATATTGCCATATCAAAACTTTCTACAAAACTCTCGGCATCAATAAACCTCATAATGCAGCTGCCTATTTTAATTTCTTCATTAAGGTTTAAATTTATCACAAATCCTATATCTGGCTTATAAGCATTTATAAAACTTCTCATTGACCGGGTGATCGCAGATTTTTTAAAGTATTTTGCTTTTGATTCAACCAGTATTGGTTTTAAATCCTTTAAAATAATAAAATCTACTTCTGCACCTGCTTTCGTTCGCCAGAAATTAATTTTATAACTTCCGTCAAGTTTTTCTTTTAAAATCAAGTATACAAAATTTTCAAATATAAAACCTTTATCCTCCCTTATATTAAGCTTATTAAAATTATTTATAGCAAAGTTTCTAAATCCAATATCATTGAAATAAACTTTGGGGCTTTTTACGATTTCTTTTCTAGCATTTTTAAAAAACGGTCTTACCCTATCAATTATGAAAGTCTGTTCAAGATAATAAAAATAATTATCCAAGGTAACCCGGTGGATAGATAACGTGTTTGAAATCTCATCCATATTTATCAAACTGCCACTTGATGCAGAAAGCAGTGTAATAAGCCTTGCAAAAGCATTTTCATTCTTTATCTCCAGAAATTTTTTAATATCCTTTTCCATATAACTAGTAAAGATTTCTTTTAATCTTAGAAACTTTTTTTCATTATCAGACGAGAGTACAATTGAAGGGTAACTCCCGTATTCTGTGTAAGTCTCAAAAGCTTTTTTAAAAAGCATAACCTGGTTCGATTCATTACATCTATTGCTTAATTTGTTGCTTGATTTTTTATTTTTACTTAAAAACAGTATATAGTCTTCTATTTCCAATATACTGAAGGGACTGATGTTAAAGATTATCTTCCTTCCAGTAAGTGCTTCGGAAACCTTTGACTTAAGCTCCAGGGCACTTGAACCTGAGACTATTAACTTTATTGGAAGGTTTAAATCATAAAGATGCTTCAGAAAAAGACCCGAATCTTTAAGCTGCTGCACCTCGTCAATAAAAATAATTTTCTTTTTTTTATTCTTTGCTGCAAGTTTAATTATATAGTCATCATTTAATGCTTTTTTATCCCGGGGAAAATCCATATTTAAATAGTGTATTTCACTTTTGTCCTTAAATAATGAGGCATTTTGCATGAGAATATGATTGATTAGCTGGAAAATAATTGTAGTTTTTCCAACCTGTCTTGCACCCAGCAATACTATTATTTCTTTTTCGGTTAGCCACTTAATTATATCTGGTAAGATATTTCTTTTTATATTTACATCCGGCAAAAACTTTTTTATATCTTTTTTCCCTTTAATTTCCATAAAGAAACTCTTAGAATATTTTAAATTTATAGCTTTTATTAATGTAAAAGCTTACTATTTTTACATGAGTAAATAGTGAGACTATTATAACATATAAAAATAGTAAGGACAATATATTTCCAAGATATAGTATGCTGGTTTATTCTCTTCTTTTCCAAAACTTTGAACTTGCAAATCAGCTTTCCACTAAAAAGAGCACAATTTCACGAATCGAAAATCATGCAGAAGATATTAAACTTTCTACTCTGGTCCGTGTAGCATCTACTTTGGGCAAAAATCTAAAGATACATATTGCTTGAAATTTATATTTAATTTATAAGAACTTGCTTCTGGATCACCAGAGTATCAAGCACAAATAATCATCAATAATCACCATAATCTATTTTA
>CAZHOY010000320.1:0-2113 GCA_964534695.1 uncultured Actinomycetota bacterium
CCAAGGAAAGTGTATCAGTCCAGAGCCTCGGGAGTTACTCTGAATTGCGAATGCAACATCTGTCTGATACTACTAAAGATTATGTTTCTATCTCTACTGAAGAATTAACCATAGATAATATATCAGCAGTAAAACATACTTACACTGATATTAATGGCACAACCACCTATAAATCGATGCAAGTATACCTGGTAGAGGATGGGACAGGATGGTTATTTGGTTTTGCTTGTCCCAAGAAATCCTTTGATTTTTACAAGTCTACTTTTGACACTGTCCTTAATAGCTTTCGCCTGCTTAAGTAACAGCATTATAAGCAATAAGCCGGATTACTAACATTATAGGTGGACTAGTTTTTGGGGGACCCTCATGAAGAATATACTGAATAATTTAAAAAGATATTCCCTCAAAACTTGAGCTGATTCGCACAGGGTAGCTGACCCAAGCAGTGAAATTATGAAAATTATTAGATTTTTTATTCCATCTATATAATTTTTTTCTACAAATAAATTGATTGACTCAATATTTAAAGAAATCTGTTTCCTAAATATCTAAACTTTAATAGTTTTAATCATCATCTTCTATTATAAAAACCTCGTTTATACTGGATTTAAGAGCTTTGGCCACTCTGTGAGCCAGAAGAAGGGAGGGATTATATTTACCCTTCTCAAGATATAGCATTGTTTGTCTACTGACTCCTATGATCTCTGCTAACTCGTCCTGAGTTAAATTATACCTTGCACGGAGTTCTTTTATCCTTGTCTTAAATATCATATTTACTTAAACTAAACGATACAGATCATTTTAAAACATCAGGCTTTCTTATAGTAATAAAATATAAATGATATTATCCAGACAAATAAGCCAGCAACAATCACTATAAGTATTGATTTTGCATTTAGAGGAAAGTCTATTAACAATAAAATAAATAAAGTAAAGTAAGTCGCCAGTAATCCATTACGTCCGCTTCTATCTGATACAGCATTGTCTCTTTCGTCTATTTTTAAATTCATTTTCTCTTTCCGTATATAGTATTTGACAATAAGCAGGATTATACCTATCAGTAAAATTATAATTGACAACCATAAATAGAAGCTTTCTGGTAACCAAGGGAAAAGGTTTATTTTAGATAGTCTGAACAAATTAACAATTATTGACGTACCATAAACTACTATCATTACATTCGGCCAATTATTATATCTCATTAGTATCCTCCGTTATTATCTATAGTAATATATTTACAACATATTGTTATAAATATATTACATAACTAACAATTCGTCAAGAAAGCTTATGTTCGACTATTAAAACTTTTAAAACTATCGTTTGAGTCAATAAACAGGAAATTGGCTGCCTCAAATAGTGAAATTTCGAACCAAATATTAGAAGAATTGAATTATATAAAGGATTTATTTATCAACTAAATTTAAATTTAATTCAACAATATATTTTTCCAAAAATTTATTAAATAGTTTTTCATTCAATTTCGACTTAATGTTAAATAAATTGATTTTTATGCCTAAAATAGGAAGGACTGCAAGGAGAAAGGTCAAAAAAAGAAGGTATTCTTTTAAAAGTAATGGTAATAGGATTGATGCTATTACTATTAAAAAAACTATTGCTAGAAAAATTATATTTGTGAAAAGGATTGCCTTATTTGATGCTTTATCCTCAAGGCCTTTTCTAATTTGCTTAAATTTATTAATGTATTTTTCAATTTCACGATCTTTTTCAGTAATTTTTTCATTGTAAATTTCTTTATCAGCTTCTAATTTTTTCTTAGTCTCTTCGTCTATTTTCTGTTTACTTTTTAATGATTCTTCTAATATAAAATCAGAATCAATTCGTTTAATATCTAACTCGTCAAAATCAGATAATACATCAATAATATGATTATTATAGAAGAGCATCGATATATCTAGATCGTTTATTTGATTTGATTTTTTTAATTTTTCTAAATTATATATAAATCTGGACCAAACTCTATTATTAATCAGCAAATCCTTTGAATTTGCTGATATTATCATACTTAAAGGTAAATTAGTAAGTTTATTCGGATCTTTTAGCCAAAGTATATTAGTAAGCAATTTGTCAGGTATAACTTCACAAATAGTAT
>CAZHOY010000321.1:0-2112 GCA_964534695.1 uncultured Actinomycetota bacterium
TACAAACCAGTAATAGCTTATGGATTAGGAGTATATGAATGGAGTAAATGGGATGGAATTAAAAGTTGTCCTGCTGGAAATTTCAAATGCAATGAATACATCCCATTTAACCTACAGCGTTATCAAGTTTGGGAACAAATAATAAACGGCGCTGTCGGGGTAACTTTTTGGGGTTTAAATAATTACTGTTACCTTTATGTAAATAACCCTAGTTATGTGGGAATGGAGCCTGGAACCATGGACCCGAAATACTGTGATTATCAATTTGATCAAGCTACAACAATATCTAAAGAACTTTCTTCTTTGTATAATGTCCTTCTCGAACCTTATTATTATGATGGGTGGACAGTTAGTAATGAAAATATTGATGTGATGATGAAAAAACATGATGGTAAGATATATTTAATGACCGTGAGTACATCTTTTGAAGATATATATGATGTAACTCTATTGCTTCCAAATTATACTCTTATCAGTGTTACTGCAATAAATGAAGTTAATAATGGAAATATATACAATGTTTTTAATAGGAATATTCCTATTGAAAATGATAGGCATAGTTTTAAAGACAATTATATCGGCGAAGATGCTTCTGCAATTCAGAAAAAAGCAGCATCTGGTTATGCTGTCCATATTTATGAAATAATAGTAGAATAATATTAAGGTTGTATTCTAGATTGTTTAGGAAGAGGAGAATATTTTATTTGTTAATTTGAGCGGAAATAATTATATTATTCAATTTAAACTCTTAAAGCAGGCTTCATATTCCTTTTAAGATGATTAGCTGTTCTTTTATGCCTATAGGAATGATTTTTAGATAATATCTTTTCTACAAAAGAAAGATTGTGGGGTAATACAATAGTGCCGGACTTCGCCCTTCCAGAAAATAGCGAAGCTATTAATGCAGGTATTGACCTCTCGCAGCCTTTTACCATAAAGGGTAAAACTTATGAACCACTGCCCGGTATGGAGCCGGGGTATTATTCTTGGCTTGCACCGGATATAGGAGCATATGAGAGTTATTAATAATAAAAAAGATATTTTAATAGGTTATCTCTCATGCTCATCTAAATTTTAGCGGTTTAGAAAATAATGCTACTTTATGTGGAGTAAGTTTTGTTTCAGATACTCCTGTTGGAAATGGTCAAGCTTTGGAGTTTATTCCTTCTCAAAGTGATTGGGTTCATATAGATCATGATTTAAAATTCAAGGGAGCAATGACTCTTAGTTTATGGATAAAAGTTCCAGATAAAAATTATATGTATATCACAGATAATAGATTCCCTGGGAGTTGGTGGTTTATTAAGGCTTATATTTGGAGTTCGTCAAAATGTAGAGCAGCTCGTCCTGGTAATTTATGTTTTGAAGATAGATTGGTTGCTGAAGAGAATGATTATAATATTAACGAGTGGACTCATGTTGCTGTAACAGATAATACAACTACAGCTAAAATGTATATAAACGGGATATTAGTAGATGAGGGGCCGGGCGAGATAACAATAATAAGCACTAATTTAAGATTTGGAACTAGATATACAAACGAGAGCTATTTTAATGGTTATATGGACGATATTAGGGTTTATAGCGAAGCCTTAAGTTCTTCTGAAATAGAGAAAATATATACACAAGGATCTGAAGAATATGAATTGGTCAATAAGTGATAATCTGGCTTAACTAAGCCAACTACAAAATATAATTCAAGGAATTACGCCTTGATTTTTTATTTGGAGAATTATATAATGAAATTGTATAAAAGCGAGCTTTCTATTAATATATACGAAAACAAGTTTTCTAATTAAATTAAAATGAGTAAGAAAAAAAAGAAATTTAAAAAAGAAAGGCCTAGAAAATTTGCTCTTCCATTAGAAATAAAACATGCGATTTTTGGTATTCTGATGATTTTGCTAGCTGTTCTTATTTCTTTGAGTTTTTTTAATAAAGCCGGTTCAGCTGGTTTTTATTTTATGGAAGGATCTAAGTTTATGGGTGGGATTACAGTCTTTTTCTTGCCCTTAGTACTTGTTTTAGGAGGTTTGGTTTTTCTTAATTCTAAGGCCAATCAAGAATTTTTAAACAGAAGTAAAAAGATTTTCTGGCCAGTTGTTTTAGCTA
>CAZHOY010000322.1:0-2106 GCA_964534695.1 uncultured Actinomycetota bacterium
ACATATATTTATAACTAATATAACACAGTAATATATGTAAGCCAAACTCTCAAAACTTTTGCTTTATAAAAAATTAAATACAAACTTTAAAACTTTGTAACAGTCTAATTTCCTAAATATTATTAGAAATGTTCCGTTAATGTCAACTAAAAATTTATGGCACCCGATTTAGAACTAACCGGAATTATTCCTAACCGGCATATAATTCTGTTTATAAATGTTAAACTTATCTTATTAATACTATACCATATAAAATCCGAAAATCTTATATAAATAAATATTTCTATCATATTTATCTAATCAATAAAATCCTTTAATTCATCTGCTTTATTCTTTGCACTTTTCACAGCACTGTAAACCATTTTTTCCAGATCTCCTCTGTAAAATTCCTTTAATGCCCTCTCTGTGGTACCTCCTCGAGATGCAACCATTTTTATCAATTTATCAACATTAAATCTTGATTTTTCAATAGTTATTCCTGAACCAATTATGGTGCCTACCACCAACTTTTTGGATACTTCCGGATCCAGCCCGTTTTTTATCCCCGCTTCAATTAAATATTTGCAGAACAGGAAAAAGTAAGCAGGTCCGCTCCCGTTTAAAGCCGTTGCTATATTCTGATATTTTTCATCAATTATCACATAATTGCCCACGTTTTCTATTAAATTCTTTGGGAACAGCAGATCTCTATCCCCGGCAAATCTGCCTTTGCTTATGGCAGTCATGCCTTTTTTAAATAGTGCCGGAGTATTGGGCATCATTCTTATAACCGGGACATTTGAGTTCAGTACCTTTTCTATATATCCTGTGGGAATGCCGGCTACAATGCTGATAATCAAATTATTTTTACAATTAAAATTGTCCTTAATCTGTTCCAGTACGTCTTTTATATTCTGTGGTTTTATGGCCAGCAGTATATATCTGGAATTCCGTACCACTTCAACGATTCCTTTAGCTGAATATATTTTATAATTATTTTTAATATATCCGCTCCGATCGTCATCGGAATCATAAAATATTATATCTGTGGGTTTCAGAAACCCGGAATCCAGTATCCCTCTAAGCAGCGCTTCACCCATATTCCCGCAGCCAATTATTCCCAGTTTATAATTATTCAGAAAACACCCCCGAGCCCATTAAAAATTATTATAAAGACCTTCTTCTCTCAATAGTTCCTTTTCTTCCGAACTAACTTCTACATTATAAGGAGTAATTAAAAACACTTTATCTGCTACTTTACTTATATTTCCTTCCAGAGCATAAGTTAGCCCGCTGCAAAAATCAATTACCCTTTTGGCCAGATCCTGATCAACCTTCTGCAGATTAACAACAACGGGTATATCATCTTTAAAATTATCCGCAACAGCCTGTATCTCCTCAAATTTTTTTGGTTCAGCAACAAATACCTTGGACTTCATCCTTTCTCTTGAGGAACCAATTAATGAAACTTTCCTCTTTGCCCTGGGACCAATAATGGATGCTCTTCCTGGATTTTCTTTACTCTGTCCCTGATTAAGTTTATTGTCTTTTCTCTCTAATTTCCTATTTTTTAATTCCTTTTTACGCTCATATGCCGTATCCCTGTAATCCATATCATCTTCATCGGATAAGCCCAGGAAAGAAAGAGTTTTTTTAAAGAATCTGCTCATTAATCCTCCTATGTATAATAAAAATTTTATTTAAAAATTTTAGAACCAACTCTGATAAACGTAGCACCCTCCTCAATTGCAATTCTGTAGTCATTACTCATACCCATTGAAAGTTCACTCAAATTTATACTGTCGAAATCTTTATTTGATTTGTCACGGAGAGTTCTCAACCTCCGGAAAATATTTCTTATGAGTTTGAAATCATCGGTTAAAGGCGCCATGGTCATAAACCCCATAATTTTAACATTCTTATAGTCCAATGCCTTCTCCAGAAAATCATGCAAATCCTCAGGCCTTATGCCATACTTTGTCTCTTCTCCTGAAATATTTATCTCTATTAATAATTTCTGTATCTTACTATTTTTCTTTGCTTCATCATTTACTTTACTCAGGGTACTTATCCTATCTATTGAATGTATGAATTCTACCCTGGGGACCACTGTCTTTATCTTCCTGC
>CAZHOY010000323.1:0-2089 GCA_964534695.1 uncultured Actinomycetota bacterium
TACATTTGGATTTAATGTTGCGAGAATGCCAAAACTTTAGTGTATAACTTCTATTTTAATACTTTATTATTTTCTTTACTTTGTAATTGTCTTGCATTTTTCGATGTTACTACTCTTTCACCTAATTTATTCTCTAAATCTTTTCTTGCTTTACCTGCAACACTTCCACCTTTATGAGCAATTATTTTATTTTGTGTAAAGTTTTTAGGTTTATTTTTTTTTGACAATTCAGTAGTTGATGTTTCGGCAAGCATATTTAAAACTAACTCCAGGTTTGTCATATGGTCTCGAAGATTTTCTTTTTTTAAGTTTTTAAATTTTTTGTATTCTTTTGTTTTAAAACCCGACCATGCTTTGGTAATCTCATCCGTAAGTATAGCATACTCCAGACCTTTTTTTACCTTGCGCTTTTCCCATTCATCAGTCAGTTCCTTTCTTATTTCAATGCTTTTTAAACGTTGGTTTACCCAATTTTTTGAATATCCTTTTTTCAAATAGCATTCCATTGCTCTTTCAATACTCAGCTCCGGGTCTTGTGTTTCTTCAATCCTTTCGTTACCAACCTTTGCAAGCCACATTTTAAATGGCTCAGCTTTGGGTGATGGAATTGATTGGATTAGTCTTAATAACTGCTCAGTATCTGCTACATCTGTTTTATAAAATTTACCATCCACTGATTGCATTTTCAGTTGACTACAATTTGTAGCCAACTGACTTCCTTCTTTTTTTAAACGTGTTTTTAAAACACTCCAATACTTTCTTGGATTTGGACTTTCGGTTAAAATTTCAACTATATCTACAATAGAAAAATACCATTGTTCTTGCTCATCATCCCAATGAACACGTACTTTCCTATCATTAAATAATTTTATCGCATTTTCTTTTGTCATTATTTTTAGCTTTTAGATATTTTGTTTAGCTATGCTTTATGCCTGTTTCTAACCTATGTTGGCAACCGTTAATACATTCCCCAAGGATATAAATTTCTCGTTACGCAATATGAGCCACTCGCATTAATATTCAGATTTATCTCAAATTCAAGTTTTTCCTGAGCTCCTGAATATGGTTCTACAAATTTAATCTGATATTTTTTTAATCTAACACCATTAATTTCTATATCTAAATCATACAAGCAATTACAATTGCATAATGCAAACGCTTCAAATTCTTTTATTACTATTGTATCATTATTCTCACTTATTTCACAATACAAACTATCCGGACAGCAATTAAATCCGGCATTAATATGTTTAATTGTCAATCTATTATTATTTACGTCAAAAGAATAATTCACACAGCTTAAAGTGTCAGGAATTTCAGATATCAAATTACTCGATTTCGAATTTTTACATCCGGTATTATTTATCAATTTACCGGAAAGAATATTAGAATTATTATTTTTCTCACAGCTATAAATTGTGAATAGGGATATTATTGCAGCAAGAAGTACATAAAATGCTATTTTCATAATCGTGTTTTATTAATTTATAGATAAGCACCAATAGTTCGTTCTTGAAATAACATATCAATAAATGTTTAAATAAAATATAATTTTAATAAATATCAAATATAGAATTTCAAATGATAAACCTGCCTATGCCGGAACGGCTACGTGCAGGCAGGTGATAAAGTTAAGTATGATTTAAAAAATAACTTTGATATTTTTCATTTAACGTTCGACATTTATCATTTTAATATATGTTCAAGAATATTAACAGTTATAAAATTTTAAATTATAAACGGTTACTATTAATAATTCCCTGTAATCACAAGCTCTTTAATAATACGCTCGTTATTATCTAATTGCATTTGAAGATAATACAATCCCGGAGCCAAATCATGCATGTCAAATTTCATTACAGGATAATAATTGCTTGTTTTGTTAGTATAAATGACTCTTCCACAAATATCTAACAACTTAATCTGAATACTTTCAGAATTGTTATTTCCGAATGTAACAATAAAGTTACCATTGTCGCTTGGGTTAGGATAAATATGAATTTGCTGAGTTGCACTCAAATTCAGGTTCTCCGAAGATGTAACAAGCTGAACAATAGCTGAATCAACAACATAACATCCGTTTGTATCA
>CAZHOY010000324.1:0-2085 GCA_964534695.1 uncultured Actinomycetota bacterium
GCGGAAGGACCATAGGCGCAGGCAGTGTTACCAAGATATTGGAGTAGGGAATAAGTAATTTACAGTAATTTTTTAACCGTAATTTAGGTAAAATCATATAGCAGAGTTTTAAAGAAGGATATAATGATTTACCGGATGAACCGATATGAATTACTGTTTCCGGATCCAATAAATGTAATGAACTAATGAATTATAGTCCTGCATATCTGAATTCAATATCGTAATCATTTTCAATTATGTAGGTATTTAAATTTATTGTCAGTTCGATTAATTTAACTCTTGGGAAGGATTTCCGGCTGAAGGAAGTTTTTCTACTGATTTTAGCTCATTTCTTAATGTTTTATCTCTTAATGATTCAAATATCCGTTTAAATTATGTAGTTTTTAATAATCTATCAATTTTTATACGTAGTATATGAAAAAATGGTACTATAAAAATTATTAAAAATTGGATCTTTGCTAAACCATTTTTATCAACTATAAATTAACATTAAAGATAAGCAAATGTAAAAAATTTTTTCAATAAGTAATATTTTAATGAATAAAAACTGATGATTTTATTATATTGATTTATTAACTTTATTTAAGGAGGGTAAAGATTGAGAAAATTTTATTAGGCAGAACGGGAGAGTCTGTCAGTCAGGCAGGTTTAGGATGTATGCTTATGGGCACTACTGTGGATAAAGCAACTTCTTTTGTTATGCTGGACCGTTTTTTAAACCAGGGCGGAAACTTCCCGGATACTGCCAATTGTTATGCCTGGTGGTTAGGTAAGGGGGGATTTGTTGGTGATGAAAGTGAAAATCTTATTGGTCAATGGATGAAGGAAAGGAAAAATAGAGAAAAGGTATTTCTGGCAACCAAGGTTGGAGCCAGGCTCAAACACCCAAAAAAGATGAGAGATGATAAAGGAAGTATTTTATGAAATCTCCTGCCCGGTGAATATGAGTATCTGGCTCCTGAAACAATCCGAAAGGCTATAGAAGGCAGCTTAAAGAGGCTTCAGACAGACTATATCGACCTTTATTATACCCATATAGATATGACCAACCACCCCTATGGAAGAGACTCTGGAAGTCCTCAATCTTCTGGTCAAGGAAGGTAAGGTCAGGTATATAGGCTGCAGCAATTTTAGAACCTGGTGCCTGGAACGTGCTAGTGTAGTGTATCAGCGCGGTGCAGGGGTGTCTTCCTATATCGCAGTACAGCAGCAATATTCTTATTTAAGGCCTAAGCCGGGTGCTGATTTTGGTATTACCGTAAATGTGGATGATGAACTTCTGGATTACCTCCATGCCCATGAAGATGTAACGCTGGTGGCTTATTCACCTCTATTGAAGGGTATCTATGGCGATAGGCAAAAGCGTGAGGATTATTACAACTGGCAACTATTTAATAATGACGATACGCAAGTTCGGCTGGAGAGTCTGTCAAAAATGGCAAAAGAATTGGGTGTTACCAGCAATCAGCTTGTCCTGGCCTGGCTTCTTCATCACTAGCCAAGGGTTATTCCCCTCCTGGGAGCCAGCAAACTGGAACAGTTTGATAAGAATATGAAAGCAATTGATATCCGATTAACCGGTGAGCAGATGTCTGTATTAAATAGTGCTTCCTCATAAAAGGTATGGGGTACTATGTTTAAACAAAAATTAAGATTATTATAAATCGCCATAAAATTAAAGACAGTGGTTTGTTTTTATTTGGAAAGAAGTTGATGATATAATAAATAACAAAGCATTGCTACCAGGATAATTTAATAGATGAAATAAAGACGCTTTATTTTTTAAATAACAAGGAGAGATTTTATTATTGACATCAAATAAATATAGTGCTAATTTATTAGCCTGTGCCTTCTATTAATAAAAATAATAACTGGTGAGAAGACTTGAGGCAAATAACTGTTTTTGAATGTACGGAATGTAAAAGAAGAAATTATAGTACCGAAAAGAATAAAAAAAATACACCTGATAGACTGGAATTGAAGAAATATTGTAAATGGTGCAAGAAACATACTATTCATAAGGAGACCAGATAGGGCTGTAGCTCCAATTGGTAGAGCACCGGTCTCCAAAACCGGGTGTTGGGG
>CAZHOY010000325.1:0-2084 GCA_964534695.1 uncultured Actinomycetota bacterium
AGAATTTCAAAAATCTTTTCTAAATCATCAATAAAAATTTTAACAGGTCTTAATGAAATTATTTTTTCTTTTTTTTTCATAAAAATAACAATTTTTTTTATACTGAAATTAAATTTTAACTTATTTTTTTATAAATAGAAATTTTCTTAATTTCTATCTTTCATTTTATCAAACTGCATTCTAATTAATTCCATTAATTATTTTTTTCTATAAATTAAGATAAATATATTTTTTATCATACTAAAAATACAAACTTAACCATTTTCTTTACTTAATAAACTATCAATAAAAACCAGTTTACTAATCAATATTCCTTTCAAGAATCGATACCTTCTTATAATCCTTATACTTTTAAGTCATTTATCAACTTTTTATGTTATACAACTCCTCGTAACCCTACCCTGTATCTTCCTTGTTAGACTAAAGAATGAATCTTTAAATATTTCTTAGTTTTTTATATCTAAATCTTTAAAACAGTATTCAAAATTTTATAAATTCTGATTGATATGTGGGTATTTCTGCTAGACCATCAAGGACTCGAAATATTAGCTTTAATATTATTTATATAATAAAGTAATATCTATGGGTATGTCCTAAAAGTCATGTTATAATAATATTTATATTCCTAAGTAAATACTATCAAATATTAATACTAAAATATATTTATAATGAACAACATTTTAAATAATAAAATTGGGTCAATTTGGAGAAAATGGGATTTACACATCTTTAGCTCAATGTCAAGACTAAATAATCAGTATCCTAAGAATAATGATGGTAATCCAGATTGAGGAAAATTTATTGAAAAACTTAACTCGGCTACTTTTTAAATTTCTACTAGTGTAAGGAATCAAGTTACTTAATATCTAATTATATTTTTCCCCTCTGATGTTTTCTTAACTATTTTTTTCTATCTTTGCCTATGGAATATGGTTTCATATATAAAATATATTTACAATTACTTTAAAGTTTTTTTAAATAAGTCAATAGTTTTTCAATGGCAGGAACTATAAAAGAAACAAATGCTGCTAATAATGAACCATAAAGATAGAAATTTATTGGTGGATTTTCAAAGGGTCCTCCTAGTGCAAGTACCCAACAGGCAAAAGCAAGAGGTGCAACTACTGCACGAAAGATAGTGCTAGGCTTAGGATGCAAAATATCTTCTTTTTTATCCTCTGCCGCAGCAATAAAGATCCAAACTGGTGACAAAAAAAACAATACTCCTGCTACCACCCATAACCATGTTCCTAATGGTATCTTTTCTGAAGTTTTTAACAGAGCAGTAACACCAATATAAAACGCTGTAATTTCACCTGGAATGTACTTTACAACTTTCTTGACATAGCTATTTTCCTCTTCTTCTCTTTCCTCTCTCCTTAACGATTCTTTTGGCAAATCAAGTGAAGTTTTAACAACTGGTATCCATGTCGACATATTTAACCTCCTTATATTATTTTTTTATTATAGCTGTATTGGATATTTTCCAGTTTAACTCATCTATTTATATAATCAAATTATTAGTAAAGCCTTTACATCTATAATATATAAAAGCTTCTCTCCCACTTTCTATAAGTTCATAATATTCACTAAATCCTAAGAACTTTTCCCTTAATAAACTCATTCAGTTACTGTAAAATAAGTTTCTTCTGTTACTACTCCCCCAGCAGTTATTACTATTTTCCAGTTACCAGGAGTAGTTCTTGTTCCAACCGTCCAAGACCAAGTGCAGATTCCATTGGCATCAGAATATTTAGGCTCAAGTCCGCTGGCTTTACTTATTCCTGAAGCATAATGTACCGTTATAGTGCATTCAACATTAGGAGTGGTTTTTATTGTAATGGATGCATGGGATCCTCTGCTTATTGGAGAGGTAACATCTCTTACCTCTATGCCTTGAACTTGTATTTCAACTACTGTTATCTCTTCTCAGGAAGAGGATCAAGTTCTTCGATATTTGCTTTGCCTTCTTCTATTAGTCGTGACAACAATGTGCGATATGAAATTTTAAATCCCTCTAGTTCTACCTGTAAACCATCAACCCTAATTCTTAGCTCAACATTCTCTTTTTTTATATCTATTAC